>JAFWVC010000025.1 GCA_017518415.1 Clostridia bacterium | reverse complement strand
TTATTTATGGTATCAATTTGAGAGGATGTTTATAAATGAGCCTGAAAAACGCAGTCAAAAAAGAAAACAACCGTTTGGAACTGGAAGTGGAAGTAGACGCCGCCGCCTTTGATGCCGCCGTCGAAAAGGCGTACCGCAAGAATATCGGCAAAATGAACATTGCCGGATTCCGCAAAGGAAAAGCGCCCCGCCACTTTGTGGAGAAGATCTACGGAGAAGGCGTCTTTTATGAAGATGCGGTCAACGACCTGTACCCGGTCGCGCTGGACGAGGCGATCAAAGCCTCCGGCTATGAGTATGTAGAGGATAAGATCGACCTGGATGTCGAAAAGGTCGGCAAAGACGGGCTGCTGTTCAAAGCGGTCATCACGGTAAAGCCCGAAGTTGAAATCGATGATTATAAAGGGATTCCGGCGGCCAAAAAGGTCAAACGCGTCACCGAGGCCGAAATCACGGCGGAGCTGAAAAAGTTGCAGGATCGCAACGCCCGCATGGTCACAGTCGAAGACCGCGCCGCACAGAAAGACGACGAAGTCATCTTTGATTTTGACGGCTATATCGATGACAAGCCTTTTGATGGCGGCAAGGCGGAAAATCACTCTCTTGTGCTGGGCTCCGGCCAATTCATTCCCGGCTTTGAGGACCAGATCATCGGCAAGAAGGCCGAAGAAGCGTTTGACGTAAACGTTACCTTCCCGGAAGATTACCACGCCAAAGAGCTGGCCGGCAAGCCTGCCGTTTTCAAATGCAAGCTGCATGAGATCAAAGAGAAACAACTGCCCGAGTTGAACGACGATTTTGCTAAAGATTGCAGCGAGTTTGAAACGTTGGACGAACTGAAGGCGGACATTAAAAAGACGCTGGACGAACAGCATAAAAAGGCCGCCGAAAGCGATTTTGAGGGCAAAATCATTGACGAACTGATTAAGAAGCTCAAAGCCGATATTCCCGAAGCCATGTACGAAAACCGCATCAACGACAGCGTACAGGGCTTTGAACAGCGGTTGCAGGCGCAGGGCCTGACGCTGGATATGTACCTGAAATACACCGGTATGGACCGCGACGCCTTCCGCAAAGGCTTCCGTGAGCAGGCTGAAAAGAGCGTAAA
Source organism: Clostridia bacterium (assembly GCA_017518415.1). Classification (GTDB taxonomy): domain Bacteria; phylum Bacillota; class Clostridia; order Oscillospirales; family Acutalibacteraceae; genus RGIG6098. The sequence goes on along the minus strand of JAFWVC010000025.1, from coordinate 7,607 downwards.
GGTCCGTCTGGCGCTGGAAAAGATTGCGCAGCAGGAAAATCTGGCCGCCACCGACGAGGATATGGAAAAGGAATACAAGGATCTGGCGGAACAGTATCAGCTGGACGTGGAAAAGGTCAAACAGTTCGTACCGGCACAGGAGCTGGCCAAAGACGTTGCCGTGAAAAAAGCAATGGACTTTGTCAAAGCCAACGCGAAGGCGCCTGCCAAAAAATAATTGTTTACACCGGGCGGAACGCAGCCAATACTTACACAGAACATAGTGAAAGGGTGGAATAAAATGAGCAGTCTGGTCCCTTATGTGATTGAACAAACCAGCCGCGGCGAGCGCAGTTATGACATTTTTTCCCGTTTGCTCAATGACCGCATTGTGATGCTGTCGGATGAGATCAACGACGTGACCGCTTCGCTTGTAGTAGCGCAGCTGCTGTATTTGGAAGGGCAGGATCCCGACAAGGATATTCATCTGTATATCAATAGCCCCGGCGGATCCATCGCCTCCGGCATGGCAATTTACGATACCATGCAGTTTATCAAATGCGACGTTTCCACCATTTGCATCGGTCTGGCGGCCAGTATGGGTTCTTTCCTTCTGGCAGCCGGCGCCAAGGGCAAACGTCTGGCACTGCCCAATAGCGAGATCATGATCCATCAGCCGCTCGGCGGCGCCAAAGGGCAGGCCAGCGATATCAAGATTCAGGCCGACCATATTATGTTTGTGCGCAGCCGCATGAACCAGTTGTATTCGCAGATGACGGGCCAACCGCTGGACGTGATCGAGCGTGACACCGACCGCGACAACTTTATGACGGCGGAACAAGCCGTCCAATACGGCCTGATCGACAAAGTCATCAGCAAACGCGCCTGATCGGCCGCTAAAAAGAACGGAGGAGGGATAACAATGGGCAGAAACGATGACGGTAAAAATATCAGCTGTTCCTTTTGCGGCAAAACGCAGGATCAGGTGCAGCGCCTGATCGCCGGCCCCGGCGTGTATATCTGCAATGACTGCGTGGAGTTGTGCGCCGCTGTTTTGGAAGAGAGCGGAGAACTGCACCGTCAGCAGCCGGCGGGCGACGCCGTTCCCGCCAAACTTCCCACTCCGCAGGAGATCAAACAGGGCCTGGACGAGTATGTGATCGGTCAGGACGAGGCAAAGATTGCTTTGTCGGTGGCGGTGTACAACCATTACAAACGCATCTATTTTTCCACCGACTCTGATGCGGAGATCGGCAAGAGCAACGTGTTGCTGCTCGGGCCGACCGGCGTGGGGAAGACCGCTTTGGCACAGACGCTGGCTAAAATACTGGACGTCCCCTTCGCCATTGCGGACGCCACCACGTTGACCGAGGCCGGCTATGTCGGCGAGGACGTGGAAAACATCCTGCTGCGCCTGATTCAGGCGGCGGACGGAAACGTCGAGCGCGCCGAACGGGGCATCATCTATGTGGATGAGATCGACAAAATCTCCCGCCGCAGTGAAAACGCCTCCATCACGCGGGACGTCAGCGGGGAGGGCGTACAGCAGGCCCTGCTGAAAATACTGGAGGGTACCGTTTCCAACGTACCGCCTAACGGCGGCCGCAAGCACCCGCAGCAGGAGTTTATTCAGATCAATACCGCCAACATCCTGTTCATACTCGGCGGCGCCTTTGACGGCATTGAAAAGATCGTGGAGCGGCGTCTGTCTTCCGGTTCTCTCGGTTTCGGGAACGAAGTGCGCTCCAAGCGGGAAACCGGCACGGCGGAGTTGTACAAGCAGGTAGTACCGCAGGACCTGATCAAATATGGGATCATTCCCGAACTGGTGGGCCGTATGCCGATTATTACGGCGCTGGAACCGTTATCCAAAGAGGCGCTGATCAGCATCCTGACCACGCCGCGTAACGCGTTGCTCAAACAGTACACCTATCTGTTCTCACTCGACGGCGTCAAGTTGGACTTTACGCGCGACGCGCTGGACGCCGTAGCCGAAAAGACGCTGGCGCTGCACACCGGTGCGCGCGGGCTGCGCTCGGTGATGGAAGGTATTTTGCAGCAACTGATGTTTGACGTCCCGTCCGATTACACGATCGAACGCGTGATCGTCGATGCGGATTGTGTCAACGGCAAAGGAGCCCCGCAACTGGTCAGGAATCCGGAAAAAAAGCCGGTTCACCTGAAAGCGCAGGGCAGCAAGCGCAGCCTTCGTAAAAAGGCCAGCGCCTGACCGCCTAAAAAAGCAACCAAAACAGGCCGACTTTCCATGGTTGGCCTGCTTGTTCTTATCCATGAACAGGGAAAGGAGCACTTATGGAATCTATCAGACCGGTCGCCGCACAGCAGAATCTGCCTGTTTTGCCGCTGCGCGGGTTAGTGGTCTTTCCGCATATGCAGGTTCATTTCGACGTCGGCCGCACCGGTTCGCTGGCTGCGTTGAAGGCTGCCGTTTCGTCCGAACAGAAGATCTTTCTGGCGGCGCAAAAAGATATGACGGTCGACGAACCGAAGCCGGAAGATCTTTGCAATGTAGGGACGATTGCCGAGATCAAACAAATCATCAAAGTAAAAGAAGACACCTTCCGCGTGCTGGTGGAAGGCTTGTACCGGGCTCGGTTGCTGACCGTTTTACAACCGGAAGCACACATGCAGGGCACGGTGCGCCGCTGCCTGGAACGCCGCGTGACGGATCCCATTCAGCAAAAGGCGCTGCTGCGTGAATGTCAGACAGCATTCCGTGAATACGCACAGCTGTCACAGCACATTCCGTCCGATATGCCGATGCGGGTGGCCGGCACGCAGAACCTCGGCTGGCTGTGTGATTATTTGGCCGCAAACCTTGATCTTCCCGTGGAAGACAAGCAGTTTATTCTGGAAACGACCGCCGTGCAAAGCCGCGCACAGTATCTGCTGCGCGTACTGCGGGAAGAGGCCGATATCCTGCAGCTGGAAAACTCGATTCAGCAGCGCGTGCAGGAATCCATGGACCAAAACCAGCGCGACTATTATCTGCGCGAGCAGCTGCGCGTGATTTCCGACGAACTGGGCGAAAGCGACAGCCCGCTGGAAGAAGCAGAAGAGTACATGGACCGCATCGACAAACTGCCTATCGACGACGACTCCAAAAAGAAGTTAAACAAAGAAGCGGAAAAACTCGCCAAAATGCCTGTCGGATCACACGAGGCAACGGTCGTCCGGGGGTATCTGGATACCTGCCTGGACCTGCCCTTCGGCAAAAAGACCAGGGAGCATATTGACCTGTCCAAGGCGAAAAAGCAGTTGGATAAAGAGCATTACGGCCTGCAAAAAGTCAAGGAACGCATTTTGGAAACACTGGCCGTGCGTAAGCTCAACGACGACGCCAAGGGACAGATTCTCTGCCTGGTCGGGCCTCCGGGCGTAGGCAAATCCACCATTGCGCGCTCTGTTGCACAGGCGATGGGCCGCAAATTTGCCCGTATTTCCCTCGGCGGTATGCGGGATGAGGCAGATATCCGCGGGCACCGTAAAACCTATATCGGCGCCATGCCGGGCCGCATCATATCCGCTGTTATCAGCGCCGGAGTCCAAAACCCGGTCCTGCTGTTGGACGAGATCGACAAAGTAGGCAATGATTATCGTGGCGACCCGTCCGCAGCACTGCTGGAGGTACTGGATCCGGAACAAAACTGCGGGTTTGTGGATCATTTTCTGGAGATCCCGTTCGATCTGTCCGACGTGTTCTTTATCACGACCGCCAACGATATAGACGGCATCCCGCAGCCTCTGTACGACCGGATGGACGTCATCACGCTGTCCAGCTATACGGCGGAAGAAAAGTTTGAAATTGCCAAACGCCATTTGTTGCGGCGCCAGTTACATAAAAACGGTTTAAGCAGTAAGCAGGTCGTGAGTCCCAGCCAGGTACTGCGCATGCTGATTGCCGGTTATACGAGGGAAGCCGGCGTGCGCACGCTGGAGCGGACCATTGAATCCCTGTGCCGCAAGTGCGCCAAAAAGATTGTGGAAGATCCGTCGATCAAAACCATCCGGCTGACGCCCGCTCTGGTAGAAGAGATGCTGGGCCCGAAAAAGTTCAAGGACGACGTCCTCGGTGAAAAAGACGAGGTCGGCGTCGTCTGCGGCCTGGCCTGGACCTCGGTCGGCGGAGAAACGATGCCCGTCGAGGTGGCGGTGCTGGACGGCACCGGAAAAGTAGAACTGACCGGTTCACTGGGCGACGTAATGAAGGAATCCGCCGTGACAGCCATCAGCTACGTGCGTGCCCGAACGGAGCGGTTCCACATTGCCGGCGACTTCTATAAAACGAAAGACATCCACATCCACGTGCCGGAAGGCGCCGTGCCGAAGGACGGTCCTTCGGCCGGTGTAACGATGGCCACCGCCATGGTATCGGCGCTGACGGGTATCCCGGTGCGGCGCGACGTAGCCATGACGGGGGAGATTACGCTGCGCGGGCGCGTGCTGCCCATCGGCGGCCTGAAAGAAAAAACGATGGCCGCCTACCTGCACCACATGAAAACCGTGATCATCCCGAAGGAGAACCAGCCGGATCTGTTTGAAATAGATCCCGTCGTACGGGAAAACGTGCGGTTTGTCACGGCCGAATCCATTGATACCGTGCTGGAAAACGCGCTCACGCGTATGCCGGGCGAAACAGTCCACGATGCGTCGGCATCTGTACAGCAGCCGGCACCCGCCGGTTGCTGAAAAAAAGGGGAGAGGGCACAGATGAAAACAGAATCGGCCCGCTTTGAACTGTGTGCCGGCCTCGGTTCGCAATTGCCGCCGGCCGACGTGCCGGAGATTGCTTTGGTCGGCCGGTCCAACGTAGGTAAATCTTCTTTGATCAACCGGCTACTGCAAAGAAAAGCGCTGGCTCGTACCAGCAACACGCCCGGTAAAACGGCCACCATCAATTTTTACCGTTGCGACACGCTGCGGCTGGTCGATCTGCCGGGATACGGCTACGCTAAGGTGTCCGGCGCTGAACGGCAGCGCTGGGACGAGTTGATACAGGCTTATTTTGACGGCAAAAGGCCTCTGGCACTGGTGTTGCAGCTGCTGGACGTACGGCATCCCATCACGCGGGACGATGAAACGATGTTGCGCTATCTGACCGAAAGCGGGCTGCCGTTTTCCATCGTTCTGACCAAGACCGATAAGTTGAACAAAACGCAATTGGAACAGCAAAAAGCCTATTTCCTGCAACAAGCAGCGGTATATCCAGGCGTAAAGGTATTTCCCTTTTCAGCGTTGTCAGGGGCTGGGGCAGAGGAGATACGCGCGCAGGTCGTTGCGGCTGCGGAACAAGATACATAAGAGGGAAGGAATCAACGATGGTACTGGATTGCACTACAATCAACGCCGCAGGGCATCTTTGCATCGGCGGGTGCGATACGACGGAACTGGCCGCCGCATACGGAACACCCCTGTATGTCATGGACGAGTCCACCATCCGCACAGCGCTGCGGCAATATAAAGCCTCGCTGAATGAAAATTATCCGAACGGGGGAGCCGTGGCTTTCGCCAGCAAGGCCTGCTGTTTTAAGGAAATGTACCGTATCCTGCAGCAAGAGGGCTGCCGGGCGGACGTCGTGTCCGCCGGCGAAATCCATACGGCGCTGCAGGCGGGTTTTCCGGCTGAACATCTGTATTTTCACGGCAATGCCAAAACGGACAGAGACCTGCAAACGGCGTTGGAGGCCGGCATAGGCCGTATCGTCGTGGACAACGAAAGCGAGCTGTACCGTTTGGATGAGATGGCAGGCCGCGCCGGCAAATGCGCCGAAATCTATCTGCGCATCACGCCGGGCGTGGACGCGCACACGCACCAGTTCATCCGCACCGGGCAGATCGACAGCAAGTTCGGTATCACGCTGGAAAACGGCGACGTCCTGCGCGTCATCGGAGACGTGCTGAAGCTGGAACACGTGGCGCTGAAAGGCCTGCATTGCCATATCGGCTCGCAGATCTTCGAGGCGGATCCCTTCGTATACACGGTGCAGATCATGCTGCAGCTGATGGCCGACGTACGGGATCGGTTCGGCGTCACGCTGACGGAGTTGGATCTGGGCGGCGGATTCGGCATTCGTTATAAAGAAAGCGATACGCCGCTTAACTGCGGTGATTATATGCGGACGGTGTCGTCCGCGGCGCTGGAATGTGCCGAAAAACTGCGTTTGCCGTTCCCGTTTTTGGTTATAGAACCGGGCCGTTCCGTCGTGGCCCCGGCCGGCTTGACGCTGTATACGGTAGAGCACGTCAAAAAGATTCCGGATGTGCGCACCTACGTCAACGTGGACGGCGGCATGGCGGACAACCCGCGGTACATTCTGTATCAGGCGCCGTACACGCTGATGCTGGCCAACCGCGCCGACGCCGCGGCCGAGGGTCCGGTCACGGTAGCCGGCTGCTGCTGCGAAAGCGGTGATCTGATTCAGGAGAACGTTTGGCTGCCGGCCTGCGAGAGGGGAGACCTGATTGCCGTATTGGCCACCGGAGCTTACAACTACGCGATGGCGTCGCATTACAACCGCCTGCCCAATCCGCCGGTCGTTTTTGTCAACAACGGCCAGGCACGCGTCGTCGTGCGCCGGGAAAGTTACGACGACCTGCTGCGCAACGACGTATAATCCTTCCTGTCAAACGCAAGAGGCTGCCTGACGGCAGCCTCTTGTGATAGAATGAAATAAAATAAAGACACCGCCCATCGAGTTAACGATGTTGGCAGGCTTCGAGAGTTTCTGCCTAAAAACGGTGTCTTCAAGGATGATTATACGGCAATAGGTAAAAAAGTCAAGGGCTTTTTTCACGGCGGCAAAAAAATATACGTCCCGGCGGGAGAGGGGAAAAACCTTTGTCTGCCCCCTTTTGATCGTATTAACTATACAAAATGAATATTTTGTATAGTTAAGGGGAGGAAAAACAGGCAAATAAGGGCTTTTTCCGCTCACAGAGCCCGATCGGCCTTGTTCAGCCGCCGGCCGGCACGATCCGCTCACGGACGATTGTTCCGCTTATTATCTTGTTGTTATCTTGTTATCGGCGTCACACCGCTGTTGCGTGTAATCAGCCGCCGTCTCCTGACGATCACGGCGAAAACTTTTTGCGGCGCTGCGTGTACTGCACGCGCGCTTTTTTTGCTGCGGCGTACACCCGGCGCGATGTCTTCTCCTGAAAAATTACCCGTAGGATCGGCTGCATTTTTTTCAAACGATGATTCCTTCATTCGGCGGCACGCTATCGGCGCGTCTTCAAACGTCTTTGCGGCGGTTGATGTGATTCAACCGTCCTGCGTAATTTGCGGGCTGTTGACGGCGAAACGTGAAAAATTGCTTTTCAGAGCCCTGCAAAGGCTGCTGCGTTCAATTCCGGCTTCTCCGGCGCCGGACCGGCAAAAAGCGGACAGCCCCGTTTCAGGCTGTTTACAGGCTGATCAGACGCTGTTCTTCTTTATCCGTACATATGTTCTAATTAAAAAAGGACTTTACTTTTTCATAAAAATATGGCATACTATATTTGTAACTATACAAAATATGCGTGGTGATAACAGTGCGTAAAGACTACTTACAGCAGTCTCCGGCCATTTTACGTGAATTTTTGTTATATATGGAAACCATACGGGG
>JAFWVC010000024.1 GCA_017518415.1 Clostridia bacterium | reverse complement strand
GCGCAGGCGTCGATTTTTCGGAGCAAGAAGCCAAAAAGATCCTCTCCGAAAAGGAGATCGGCATCCTGGTCGATCTCAAGGACGGCGCCTGTATCTCCACCGCCTGGGGCTGCGACCTGACGTACGATTACGTGAAGATCAACGGCGATTACCGCACCTGATCGGAGGAGAGGATAAAAATGAACGGTTCCATATCCAACACCGAGCGCGCCGAGGTCATTGCGCAGGCATTGCCTTATATCAAACGGTACGTGGGCAAAACGGTGGTCATCAAATACGGCGGCAGCGCCATGGTCAACGAAGAACGCAAGCAGCAGGTGATGAGGGACATCGTACTCTCGTGGCTTATCGGCATCAAGGTGGTGCTGATCCACGGCGGCGGGCCGGAAATCAGCGAGTTGATGGAAAAGGTCGGCAAAGCCCCTCATTTTGTAGACGGGCTGCGCGTGACCGATAAAGAGACGGTGGAGCTGGCGCAGATGGCGCTGTCCGGCAAGGTAAACAAATCGCTGGTCAACCTCATCGAGGTCACGGGCGGAAAAAGCGTCGGGCTGTCCGGCGTCGATGCCCGCCTGATCGAAGCGCAGGCCAAGGATGAACAGCTCGGCTACGTCGGGCAGATCACCTGCGTAAATACGCAGGTGATCGAAGACCTGCTGAACAACAACTACATCCCCGTTATTTCCACCATCGGGTGCGACAAGGCGGGCAATATTTACAACATCAACGCCGACACCGCTGCCGCTTCCATTGCGGGCGCCCTCGGGGCGGAGCGGCTGATCATGATGACCGACATTGCGGGCGTCCTGCGGGACAAAGACGACCCCTCCTCCCTCATTCCGGAGATCTCGGTGCGGCAGGCCGGCATCCTGCGGGAGCAGGGCGTGATCAGCGGCGGCATGATCCCCAAGGTGGAATGCTGCATCCGCGCCATCGAGCAAGGGGTCAAAAACGTCGTGATTATGGACGGGCGGGTCCCCCACTCGATCCTGATGGAACTGTTGACAAATGAAGGCGCCGGCACCATGGTGACCGGACAAGGCGAGGGAACGATATGAACATCAAAGAATTGGACGGCAAATACATTGCCGGTACCTACAAACGCTCTCCGGTCGCGGCGGTGGCCGGCAAAGGGTCGGTCATCACCGACGAAAACGGCAAACACTACATCGATATGGGCTCCGGCATCGGGGTGACCTCGTTTGGCATTGCGGACGACGTCTGGCAGCAAGCGGTCATCAGCCAGATCTCCCGGATTCAGCATGCCTCCAACCTGTACTACACGCAGCCGTGCGTCGAACTTGCACAGATGCTCTGCGAGAGAACGGGCATGAAAAAGGTGTTTTTTTCCAACTCCGGGGCCGAGGCCAACGAATGCGCGATCAAAGCGGCGCGCAAATACGCCGCCGACAAATACGGCCCGCAGCGGCATGTCATCGCCACGCTGCGCAACAGCTTCCACGGCAGGACGCTCACCACCCTTGCCGCAACGGGGCAGGACCATTATCACGAACTGTTTACCCCGCTGACGGAGGGCTTCGTAAGTTTTGACGCGGGCGACCTGGCCGCGCTCGAGGCGATCCAGGCGGACGGGACGCTTGCCGCGGTGATGATCAAATGCGTTCAGGGCGAGGGCGGCGTCATCCCGTTGGAGGCGGACTTTGTCAAGGCGCTGCGCGCCTTCTGCACCGAGCACGACGTGCTGCTCATCACCGACGAGGTGCAGAGCGGCAACGGCCGGACGGGCCGGCTGTACGCCTACATGAATTTCGACATCGTGCCGGATATCGTATCGACCGCCAAAGGGCTCGCCGGCGGGCTGCCCATCGGCGCCACGCTGTTGGGCAACAAGTGCGAAAACGTCTTTTCCTTCGGCGACCATGGCTCGACCTTCGGCGGCAACCCGGTATCGTGCGCGGCGGCGGTCAGCATCCTGTCGCGGATAGACGACGCGCTGCTGGCAAAGGTGAGAGAAAAAAGCGCCTTCATCTTTTCCTCCCTCGAAGGGGCAAGCGGCGTTGAAAGCGTCAGCGGTATGGGCCTGATGATCGGCGTCAAGACCAAAAAGCCCGCGGCCGAGATCGTGCAGGCGTGCATCGAAAAAGGCGTTTTGTGCCTGACGGCTAAAGACAAAGTCCGCCTGCTGCCTGCGCTGAACATAGACGACAAGCTGCTGAAAGACGCGATCGACGTGCTGAAAGAGGTCTGTGCAGATCAGGGCCGCGTCTGATCCGGAGCCCGGCCTTTGCGCCGGACGTCCGCGGGAGGTTTTCTGATGAAAAAAGCATATCTGGTATTGAGCAACGGAACGGTTTTTGAGGGATATAAAATCGGTGCGGATACCGAAGCCATCGGTGAAGTGGTATTTGCCACCGGTATGGTGGGCTATCTGGAAACGCTCACCGATCCTTCGTACGCCGGGCAGATCGTCGTGCAGACCTTTCCGCTTATAGGCAATTACGGCGTGATCCCGCCGGATTTTGAGGGCCGGTGCGCCGTCAAGGGGTACGTCGTGCGCTCGCTGTGCGACGCACCTTCCAACTTCCGGTCGGAAGGCAGGCTCGACGCGTTTTTGAAGGCAAACCGTGTCTGCGGGATCTGCGGGATCGACACGCGCCGCCTGACAAAGATCCTCCGGGAGCAGGGCGTGATGAACGGCATGATCTCGGACAGCCCGACGCCCCCGATGCGCGACGTTGCGGCCTATCGGGTCGAAGGCGTGGTGGCGCAGGTGACCTCGCCGGCAGCGCAGGAACTGCCCGCACAGGGGCCGGAAAAATACCGCGTCGCGCTGGTGGATTACGGCGCGAAGAAGAGCATCGCGCAGTGCCTGCAAAAAAGAGGGTGCCGGGTCCTGACCTTCCCCGCCGGCACGCCCGGTGAGGAAATCCTGCTCGCGAACCCGGACGGCATCATGCTGTCCAACGGCCCGGGCGATCCGGCGGAAAACGTCTTTGAAATTGAGCAGATCAAAAAAATGATCGGCAAAAAGCCGCTGTTCGGCATCTGCCTCGGCCATCAGCTGACGGCGCTGGCCCTGGGCGGTCAAACGCTCAAGCTGAAATACGGGCATCACGGCGTCAATCAACCGGTCAAAGAGGTGTGCGGCAGCCGGACCTATATCACAAGCCAGAATCACGGGTACGCGGTGGTGGCCGGGTCGCTTGCCGGCGTGGGTGAGGAAAGCTTCGTCAATGCGAACGACGGCAGCTGCGAGGGTATGGATTACCCCGGCCTGCACGCTTTTACCGTACAGTTCCACCCGGAGGCCAACGGCGGCCCGCACGATACCGAGTTTTTATTCGACCGATTTCTTGACATGATGGAGAGAGGAAAAAATGCCTAAGAACGAAGCCATAAAAAAAGCATTGGTGATCGGTTCCGGCCCTATCGTGATCGGGCAGGCGGCGGAGTTTGACTACTCCGGCGCGCAGGCGTGCCGGGTGCTGAAAAGCCAGGGCATCAACGTCGTCCTGGCCAACTCCAACCCCGCCACCATTATGACCGACAGCGCCCTGGCGGACGAGATCTACCTCGAACCGCTGACGGTGGAGACCGTCGCGCGCATCATCGAAAAAGAGCGGCCGGACGGGCTGCTTGCGGGGCTCGGCGGCCAGACCGGGCTGACGCTCTCCATGCAATTGTACGAAAGCGGCGTATTGCAAAAATACGGCGTAAAGTTTTTGGGCAGCGATATCGAGGCGATCAAAAAAGCCGAGGACCGGGAACTGTTCCGCGAAACGATGCTCAAAATCCATCAACCCTGCGTGCCGAGCGATATCGCCTTCGACGTGGAAAAGGCGGTGGAGATCGCCGGAAAGATCGGCTACCCGGTCATCGTGCGGCCCGCCTACACGCTGGGTGGTTCCGGCGGCGGCATTGCCGCGGACGAGGCTGCCTTGAGAAAAATTGCGGCGACCGGCCTGGAAATGTCGCCGATCACACAGATTTTGGTGGAAAAATGCATCTCCGGCTGGAAGGAGATCGAGTTTGAGGCCCTGCGGGACAACTGCGGCAATGCGGTGGCGGTATGCTCGATGGAAAACGTCGACCCGGTCGGCATCCACACCGGCGATTCCATCGTCGTCGCACCGACCCTCACCCTGTCCGATAAAGAGTTTCAGATGCTGCGCACGGCCTCGCTGGACATCATTGAGGCGCTGGGCATCGTGGGCGGCTGCAACTGCCAGTTTGCCCTCAACCCCGACAGTTTCGAATATGCGGTCATCGAGGTCAATCCCCGCGTGTCCCGCTCCTCCGCGCTTGCGAGCAAGGCGACCGGCTACCCCATCGCCAAGATATCGACCATGATCGCCATCGGATATAATCTGGATGAGATCAAAAACGAGATCACCGGCCAGACCTGTGCCTGCTTTGAGCCGGCGCTGGATTATGTGGTCGTCAAGGTGCCGAAGTGGCCGTTCGACAAGTTCGCCGGGTCCAGCCGCACGCTGGGCACGCAGATGAAGGCCACGGGCGAAGTCATGGCGATCGGCCAGAGCTTTATCGAAGCGCTGATGAAAGCCGTGCGCGGCGTGGAGATCAAAATGGACTCGCTCAACCGCGAACCGCTCGGCAGCGACGACATTCTCACGCGGCTCGCCTGCCCGGACGACGTGCGTCTGTTCACCGTTTTTGAAGCGCTGAAAGCGGGCGTGCCGGAACAGACGATCCACGACATTACAAAGATCGACCCGTATTTTATCTCCTGCCTCCGGCAGGCGGCCGCGCTGGAAAACGAAATAAAAGAACAGCCCCTGACGGAGTCGTTGTATCTGACGGCCAAAAAGGCCGGCTTCCCCGACTCGTACATCCGGGCCCTGACGGGTGCTGCCGAGCTGCCGGCTTTCCGTTACAGTTATAAGATGGTCGATACCTGCGCCGCCGAGTTTGCGGCGGAAACGCCCTATTTCTACTCCTGCGCGGATGAACACTGCGAAGCGCGGGAACTTGCCAGAAGCGGCAAACCCGTTATCATGGTGCTCGGCTCCGGGCCCATCCGCATCGGCCAGGGCATCGAGTTCGATTACAGCTCGGTGCACTGCGTGTGGACGCTGAAAGAGATGGGTTACGACGTGGTGATCGTCAACAACAACCCGGAGACCGTCTCCACCGATTACGATACCGCCAACCGCCTGTATTTTGAACCGTTGACCGAGGAAGACGTCATGGGCATCGTCGAGGTCGAACATCCCATCGGCGTGGTCGTGGCGTTCGGCGGGCAGACGGCCATCAAACTGGCAAAGGCGCTCGATGCGCGCGGCGTGCGCATTCTCGGCACCTCCGCCGAAAGCATCGACATCGCCGAGGACCGGGAGCGTTTTGACAGGTTCCTCGAATCCATCAATATGTCGCGCCCCAAGGCCGTCGCGGTCGAAAGCACCGAAGAGGCGCTCGTCGCGGCCCGCATTCTCGGCTATCCGGTGCTGCTGCGCCCCTCCTACGTTATCGGCGGGCAGGGCATGAGCGTCGTACGTTCCGCGCAGGAGCTGAAAACTTACTTTGATGCCATTCTGGCGGGCGGCGTGTCGAACTCGGTGCTGGTGGACAAATACATGCCCGGCGCCGAGCTGGAGGTCGACTGCATATCCGACGGGCTGACGGTACTGATCCCCGGCATCATGGAGCACATCGAGCGCGCCGGCATCCACTCCGGCGACTCGATCGCCGTCTATCCGCCATACAACCTGTCCGACACGATGACGAAAAAGATCTGCGACGTTTCCGTCAAGATCGCCCGGGGGCTCGGCACCAAAGGCATCGTCAACATCCAGTATCTCATTTTCGAAAATGAGCTGTACGTCATCGAGGTCAACCCGCGCGCCAGCCGCACGGTGCCGTATATCAGCAAGGTCACGCGGATCCCGATGATCGAGCTGGCCAGCCGCGTCATGCTCGGCGAAAAGCTGGCGGATATGGGGTATAAGGAAGGGCTGGCCGAACCCGCCCGGTACTACGCAGTCAAGGTGCCGGTGTTCAGTTTTGAAAAGATAGCCGACGCCAACTCCATCATGGGGCCGGAGATGAAATCGACCGGCGAGGTACTGGGCATCGGCCGCACCAAGACCGAGGCGCTTTACAAAGGCTTGTGCGCCGCGGGGATAGACGTGCACGCGGGCGGGAAGGCCGGCCGCGGCATCCTGATCTCGGTGGAGGATTACGACTATTCCGACGCCATCCGGCTGGCGGAAAAGTTTACCGACCTGGGCATGAAGATCTACGCCACGCCTGACACGGCCGCCGCCATCCGGGCGCGCGGCCTGGAGGTCACCATGGCGCGCAACATCTGGGAAAACAATGATATTTATGACCTGATCGAATCCGGCGCGGTCAACTACATCGTCTACACGGGGGCGGTCATGGACAGCTCGGTCGGGGATTTCCGGCTGCTGTACCGCAAAGCGATGAACGCGCGCATCCCGTGCATGACGTCGCTCGACACCGCACTGGCGCTGGCGGACGTCATCAGCGCCTCCTACGACCAGAGCCGCACACACCTCGTCGACATCAATCATTAAGGAGAAGAACATGAACTTAAAAGGAAAAAGCTTTCTCAAACTGCTGGATTTTACCCCGGAACAGATCCGGTATCTGCTCGACCTCTCGGCAGATTTCAAGGAGAAAAAGAAGGCGGGCGTCCCGCACGACGTGCACCGCGGCAAGAACGTGGCGCTCATCTTTGAAAAGACCAGCACGCGCACGCGCTGCTCGTTCGAGGTAGCGGCGGCGGACCTCGGCATCCACCCCGTGTATCTGGACCCGAAGAGCTCGCAGCTGGGCAAGAAGGAGAGCATCGCCGACACCGCCCGCGTGCTCGGCCGGATGTTCGACGGGATCGAATACCGCGGCTTTGAACAGGAACGGGTCGAAACGCTGGCGCGATATGCCGGCGTACCGGTCTGGAACGGGCTGACCAACGAGTTCCATCCCACCCAGGTGCTGGCGGACTTTATGACCATCCGGGAGCACTTCGGCCGGTTGCCGGGGATCCGGCTGGTCTATCTCGGTGACGCGCGCTATAACATGGGCAATTCCCTGATGGTGGGAAGCGCCAAGATGGGGCTCGATTTCACCGTTTGCTCACCCGAAAAATACTTTCCGGACCCGCAGCTCATCCGTACCTGCACACAGATCGCCGCCTCCACCGGGGCGACCCTCCGCTTTGAGACCGACCCGGTCAAAGCCACGCGCGGCGCCGACGTAATCTACACCGACGTATGGGTCTCCATGGGCGAGCCGGACGCGGTTTGGCAGGAGCGGATCACGGACTTGCTCCCCTACCGCGTGACCGCCGCTTTGATGCGCAACGCCGGCGAGCAGTGCCGCTTTATGCATTGCCTGCCCTCCTTCCACGATCTGGAAACCGAAACGGGCCGGACCGTGTACCAGACCTACGGTCTCGACTGTATGGAGGTAACGGACGAGGTGTTCGAAAGCCGGCAGTCGATCGTCTTTGACGAGGCGGAAAACCGCATGCACACCATCAAGGCGGTCATGGCGGCGACGCTGTAAACCGGCGGAGCCTCTGTATCAGGCAGGCGCGGGCTTTGCCCGCGCCTTTTTTGCGCACTTTTTTCATAATTTGCGCAGGAATGGTTTGTTCTCTTCTTTTTTCTGTGTTATTATGATAGCAGATATCGTTTGATTCCTGTACAACGGAGGAAATATGATCATGAAAAAAGTGCTTTGCGCTTTGCTGGCGTTGTTGTGTACCGGGCAGCTCACGGCGTGCGGACCGGCGGTACCGGGAAGCAGCGTGCCTTCGCAGCCGGAGGGGACAAACGACGGCCCGCTGGACACGGTAGCCCTGTACGCCTGGTGGTATGACAGCGCCAAGGGCGCCTTCTGGAAGGCCTGCGGCTACAACGCCGTGCAGCTGATCGACCTGGGCTGGAACTATAACGCCGACACCCTTCTCGACGGCTATATCGAAGACGTCGCCGCACAGATCGACCGGGCGCATGCCGACGGGTTCAAGGTATATATCCTTCTCATGAACAATATAGAGCAATATCGCGGCCCGGCGGACCGGGGCCCCGACATGGGCGACCTGTACGACCCTGCGGATGAGGCCAAAACGGCGGAGCGGCTCGGGTGGTTGGAGCGCAACATCAAGGCCTGGAACAAAGCGGACGGCTTTTCCCTGATGGCGGCCGATCCCGGCGGCGTGACGGAGGGCATGACCGGCAGCGGTACCGGGTATTATGTGGAGATGGCTAAGAAAATCCGCGAGCTTGTGCGGCGCCACGCGCCGCAGGCATCCTTCCACGTCAACACCTGGGCCATCGCCTGGTGCGATACCGCGTTTTGCGATTACGCCGCCGTGTACGACCAACCCGCCTACTGGAACCGTATGGACGAGATGGCAAACGAGGTCGCCCGGGCGATCGCCGATACCGATATCGGCATCGAACTGACCGCGCAGGACTATTATCAGCGCGTGACGCTCAGCGTTTTCAGCCGGCATTATGAAAGCAAGGACCGGTTCCCGCTGTACCCGAAGGCGCAGGACGTCGCCTTCCTCCTTGACGGCAGCCGGCACGTCTGGGCCTGGCCGTATTACTTCGTGGATACCATTTCCACCCAAGTGGAGATCGGGACCCGGTACCTGTATCAGTACGTCAACGACATGCGCGCTCTGGGGGTCAACGGTCTGGTCGCGGATTGGAGCGAGACCGGCTACCATTACCACGCGCTCAACACCTACGCCATCGCCCGCTTCTGCCGCGACGCTGCGGCGACGCCGGAGCAGGTGATCGAGGAATACGCCGCGCTGATCGCGGACGGCGCCACGTATAAAAAACTGGCGGAGGTTCTTAAGTTTATCGAAAACAACAGCGTGTACCAGACCTATCCGATCGGAGAAGCGCTTCTCGAACCGTTTGAAACGTCAGTCGTCAACGTCACGGTGGCGGCCAATCTGATGAAAAAAGTCGTCCCGAATCCGCAGAGCAGTCCGCTGCTGACCCGGTCGCCCGCGGAGGTATGCGCCCTCATAACCGAAAGGCTGGAACAATTGAAAAACGCCTGACGGGGCTTTCTATCGCATAAAAGAGGCGGGAGAGCGATCGCTCTCCCGCCTTTTTTTATATGCCGTTTTCAGAATTGTTCCGCCCAGCTTTTCAATGCTTCCGCGCCGGCCGAAGCGGCAAACCGCTTGCCTTTTTTCACCAGAGCGCCCGGTGCAAGCGCCTGCAGATTTTCGGCCGAATCACCCAGGCCGCTGCCGCCCGACGTGCAGAAGGGCACAACAGTCTTGCCCGTAAAATCCGCACTTTCCATAAACGTGTCGATGATGGACGGCTCGCGGTACCACCACACGGGAAAACCGACGAGGATCACCTCGTACGGCGCCACGTCCGGCGCGGCGGCCATAGCCGGCCGGCAGGCCCGGTCCTTCATTTCCAACGTGCTGCGGCTGTTCCGGTCCATCCAGTTCAGGTCCGCCTTCGTGTAGGGCTGTACGGGGCGGATCTCAAACAGATCGGCGCCGGTCGCCGCCGCCATGCGCTGCGCAACCTGCGCAGTCACGCCGCCGGCGCTGAAATACGCTATCAAAGTCTTTTTCATCTTTGGCTTTTCCTTATAAACTTTCCTGCAATATCCGCACAACGTCCGCGCGGTCCAGCACTTTATATCCGCCGTCGAGAATAAAGGTCGCGTCGGCGATGCCCTCGATCATCTCCGCGGTGGCGCCGAGCTCGGTAAGCGTCATCGTCAGGCCGATTTTCCGCATCCACCGCTCCATGGCCGTCAGCCCTTCCCGTGCGATCTGCGCGTCGGTTTTACCGGCGGCGTCCACGCCCCAGACCACCTGCGCAAAGCGTTTGAACTTCGGCAGCCCGTACGGCATGATATGCCGGTAATACGGCAGCGACACCGCCGCCAGCGTCATGCCGTGCGTCGCGTCGGTATACGCGCCGACCGCCTGCCCGAGCATGTGCACCATCCAGTCGGTCGTCTTGCCGCAGGCGATCAGGGTGTTCAGCGCCCAGGTCGCCGCCCACATAATGTTCGAGCGTGCCTGATAATCCAGCGGATCTTCTACGGCGGCCAGCGAATTGCGCACGACGGCTTTCATCAGCGCCTCCGCCAGGTCGTCACTGACGTTGTCGTCCTCACCCGAAAAATACTGCTCACAGATGTGATTGAAAATATCGTACACGCCGGCCACCATCTGCCGCTTGGGCAAAGACATGGTAAAGCGCGGGTTGAGGATGGAAAACTTCGGCATCACTTCGTCGCCGAACACATGCCCGACCTTCTGCCGGGTCTCGCGGTTGGTGATAACCGCACCGCCGTTCATCTCCGAGCCGGTGCCCGCCATAGTCAGCACGCAGCCGACCGGCACGATCTCGCAATCCGGCTCCTCAAAACGGTCGAAATATTTCTCCCACGGGTCCTCGCTGCAATGCACCGAAACCGAAACCGCCTTCGCATAATCGCAGCAGGAGCCGCCGCCGACAGCCAGCAGCAAATCGGCGTGATGCGCCCGGGCGATCCGCACGCCTTCCCGCAGTTTGTCCGCCGTGGGGTTGGGCATCACGCCCGCATCCTCCGCAACGTTTTTGCCGCACCGGCGCAGAACCTCTGTCACGGCGTCGTGCACGCCGTTTTTCTTGATGGAACCGCCGCCGTAGATCAGCACGACGTTTTTGCCGTATTTCGGCAGCTCGCCGTACAGATCGTTCAGCGAATCTTCGCCGAAATACAGCCGGGTCGCGTTATGGTAACTGAAATGGCCAAGCACGTCTCTTCCCCCTTTTCGTGAGTTATTGTTTTTTTCGCAGCACGTCGGCCAGCAGCCGGATCTCGCCGCTCTGCAAAGCGGCTTTCAGTTCCGACAGAGGCCGCAGCGCGCTGAGCGCGTCGTAAGCGGTCACCGATACCGACCCTTCGGCCGCGGCGCACGAAATGCATTCGGCAGGCGGGCATCCGTCCAGCACCGCCGTCAGGAAGGCTGCAATGGACACGTCCCCCGCTCCCGTGGCGGAGAGGATCTCACCCGCCCAATAACAAGGCTGAACGATCTCGCGGCCGCCCCAGGCGTCGACGTCCAGCAGGCTGTCCAACCGGCCGGCACGCAGTTTTTCGGCGGCAGCGGTTTTCAGAAACATGCCGGACCGCCCGCATTTGATCAGCACCGTACCGGCGCCCAGCTCGAGGCAGCGTTGAGCAAGCGGCTTTACCTGCGCGTCGAAATCGACGTGATCGGTCACGTCGCCCCCGGCGCGCAGCATCCGCGCGTGCATCTGCGGTGCCAGCATAAAGGACAGTTCCTCCAGGCTCGGCACAAAGAAGTCCACATACGGCAGCACGCCCGCCAATATTTTGCCCCAATCGGCACGGCCGGGCTCGCTGTCGGGATCGACGGCCGACAGGTCCAGGCTGGTCGCACAGCCGGCCTGTTTGGCCCTGACGAACAGGCGGATCAACTCTTCCCCGTCGTTCCGGTACATCTGTTTCATCAGCGTCGGATAGCCGAAATGGAACAGATCGGCCTGCTGCAGCGCCTGCTGCGGCACGTCGTCGCAGACAAAGGAATCATTGGCGCCGGAGTGATGCAAAAAGATGCGGTCCACCCCCGGGATGGCCAACACAACGGAATAAGACGAGCCGACCTGCTCATCGACCAACAAGCCGGTACAGCCGTACTCGCTGAAAACGCTCCGGACGATCTCCCCGAAACGGTCCCGGCCGATCTTGCCCATCAGCGTCACGTCGTTGCCGAGGATCTTCATGGCAAGCCCGGTATTGGCCACGCTGCCGCCGGTATGGATATCGGCATCCGCCACACCGATCAGCTTGCCCGGGCGCAGCAGCTCTTCCACTGCGCGCACCGGCGTGCGGCCTGCAAAAACAGGCGTTATGTCCAGGCAAACGTGCCCGGCACAGATGACTTTTTTGCCGTTCATACGGCTCCCCTTTCCGCAGCGGCGGGATATTCCGAACACAGCAGCACCGCTGGCTTTTCATCTTCTTCTACTTGCGGAAACCGGCCCACCGGTTCCAGAAAACGGTTATCATGCGCATCGTCGTTGCATTGGGACACTTCCGTGACCATGGTCTTGGCGCCCTCCGCCCAAAAGCTGTGATACTGCTTCCGGTGCAAGGTAATGCTCTCCCCCGGCTTCAGCCGGACCGTTCCTCCCGCCGGGATCTGATAGATGCGCCCGTCGGAGTGCACGGTGACCGGCGTCTCCCGGTCAAGCAGATCCGTCTGTCCGTCGGCATTGTACAGCTGAACGACCAGCTCCCCGCCGCCGCGGTTGATGATGTCCTCCATCTTATACCAATGATAATGGAACGGCGTCACCTGGCCGACCTCTACGATCATAACCTTCTCCGCATACGGCTTCGGATAGCGGTCCGGGGCCTTCTGGTTGCCGTTGCGCAGCGTAAAAAGGAACAGCCCGGTCTTTTCAAAATCCCCCAGACCGAAATCGGTGATATCCCACCCGAGGGCGTTGTCGCGTATCTCGTCGTACTCGTGCCCCTTGGCCGCCCACTCCTCCGGCGTGAAAAAAGCGAACGGGGGCAGGCAAAAGCCGTGTTCCTCCAGAAAAGCGGTGTTATCCTGAATGATGCGGTTGATCTCAGAACGTTTCATCACAAACCCTCCTGCCATGCCGGCTATCAGCGTTTGACGGTCAGTTCCAGTTCAATATCGAAGAACCCCCGGGACAACTCGTGCGGCAGCCAACGGTCATCCGGCACGGTGACCTCCTGCCCGTCTTCAAACAGGAAGGTCAGCGTTTTGGGGATCTCTCTGAGGGCCCACGGATTGCGGGGCAACGAAGCCCACGCCAGCAGGCCTTTTTCCGTTACGGTGCGCTGGATGGCCTCCACCGTCTGCGCATCGACGGGCTTTTCACTTTCATATACCTTCGGGTCGTCATAGCGCGAGGCCTTGACGTTGGTGCCCGTCCCGTCCGCATGCAGGGTCAGGGTGGCTTTGGTAAAGCCGCCGTTTTTGCGCTGCTCCAAAAAGCGGATCTCTTTCAGGGCGGCCACGTTCGGCAGCGCGACCGGCTCGCCGTCCATCGCCGCGGCAAAATACTCGGCGATCCGGCTGCCCGTTTCAAAGGTCAGGATGGGATGCTGGTTGTTGGCAAAGCTGATCTTCTCCCCGTCCGCATAGGAAATATACACGCTGCCGCCGAAATCTTGCGGCAGGCCGTGCGTTTTGGAGTGAAAACCGTTCTGCCGGGCCAGGTCGCACTCCCGCACCAACCGATCCAGGTCCGGAAAGGCATTTGCCTTTACATACGCCCATGCCTGTTGGCAGTTTTCCCTCGGCCGGCGCAGCTGCCCTTCCCTTGTGCACAGGAATAAAAAGCTCCCTTCCGCCCCGGGCACGGCAAAGGCGGACACAAAGCTGAGCGGGATCATCTCTTTCTTCTGTGTGCGGGAGGGGACGTAGCCGCCGTGCAACTGCGACGTCGCTTCGAACTGCACCATGTCCTGCGATTGGATCTCCTTAGGCGCACGGGGGTCCTGCGTGGCGTCCGTGCCGCCGCACTCGTGGGGTCTGGTCTTGCTCAAAATAATCAGGTCGCTCTTTTCAGATCGTTTACACATAGCCGTCCCTCTTCCCGATTGATCAGTTCTTTTCTCTTGCTTGCAAGGTGAATACCTTTACATATTTCAGGCCGCCCATGCCGCGGCATTTTCTTTTTGGGGGTCGGCGGAATCAGGCCTCTTCACTCGCCAGCAGTTTCAAAAAGCGTTTATCGTTCATCTGCTCGTTTGTAATATACCGGCCGTCCCGAAACAATGCGTAGGTTGTGACCGGTGTGGGTGCGTTTTGCGCCTGTTCCCTGCTTTGCAGGAGAATCGCCGTAAACGGCACGCCCTGCTCCCGGGCCGTCTGCTCGACAAGGGGCACGTACTTGGCGTTGAATGGGCATTGATGGGTATAATACAGCACGAACCCCGCCTGCTCCACCCGCGGATGCCGGGCGCACGCCTTGAAAGCCGGCCGCGGCGCATCCGGCGCAAAGGGCAGATACCACAGCTGCACGCCGTTGTCCGCCTCGTCGCAGACGGTAAAGCCCTTGTAACGCAAATACTTCGGATCCGCCAGAAACGGCTTCTTCTTTTCGGCGGACAGGATACACAGGCCCCGTCTGCCTTTGGCACGGCTGTCTTCCGTACAGGCGCCGAGCAGGTCGTTGGAATAGCCGTGCCCCTTAAAGGCGCCGGATACCCACAGGCAATCAATATAGGTATATCCGGGCGCGATCAGCGGAATCCACGCATATTCGGCGGGGATATACTCGATAAAGCACTTGCCGCGCTCCGCACTTTTGAGGAATACCAGCCCCTCTTCCAGGCACCGGGCCAGCCACGTTTTTTTAGAAGCCACCTGCACGTCGTTGTCACCGGATATGGCACAGCAGATATGTTCCCGCGCCAGATTTTCAGCGGTAATTTTGATATATTCCATCCGGCACACCCTTTACAGCAGGATCGGATCCGGCGCCGCGGACGCTCCGCGCGCTTTTTTTCATTATACCATACTTTCGAAAAGTTTCAATATTTTCTTTTCCGGTTGGGCAGCGCACCGGCGCAGCCCCGGCACACGGCGCCCTCAAAACACCAGTGATCGAACCGATCCCCGACGGGCCGGCCGCATCGGCAGCACCGTTCCGGCTCTTCTTCTCCGCTGTTCGGGCACCGGGGCGGACAATACAGCTGGCCACAGATGTCACACATACCGTCACGCGCTTTTGGGCGGCAGCTTTTGCGCCATCCGGTGCAGCGCGGAGGAATGTACCCGCAGCACGTGACGCCGGGTCCGGTCCAGCTCGCCGATGATCTCGTCCCACTTTTTGCCGTGCAGGTAACGTTCCACCACCACCCGGTACTCCATCGCCGGCAGATCACTGCCGCGCAGCAGCGCGTACACCGGTTCCCGGCAGGTCTGCAACTGTTTTTCGGCATTGCGCAGCCGCTGTCCCAACCCGGTTTGTTCGTCCTCCTCCGGCTGCCCGAGCATGCCTTGCAGCATCTGATACTCTCTGGTCACTTTTAAGCACGGTTCCAAAATCTTTTTGGACAAATAAAACGCATAATCTCCCTGCATGGTCATTCCTCCTTTTTATCGTATCGGGGCAGTTTGTCCCGCTGCTCCCTTGTCTGAACCGTTCGCTGACACCGCCGTTCATTCCGGCTGCCCGACCAGCTCGCGCGCCAACCGGTCCAGCTCCTCGTCCAATGCGTCAAACTCGCTGACGTCTTCCGGCCGCCGATCTATTTCGGCATCGGCACGCCGCAGTTCCTCCCGCTCGGCCGGACTCAGGACCCACATATAGTCACCTCCCGTCGTTTTATATCTCAAATTGAGATATAATGTCGTAAAAAAGTACTTTTTCCGCAAAATGAGAAAAAAGGCTTTACATTTATCTCTTTTTGAGATATACTGTTGTAAAAAGAAAAAAGAGGAGGAGCGGTGACGATGCTGCGTCTCAAGCAAATCCGGGAACAGCGCCGCCTGAGCCAGCAGCAGCTGGCGCAACGCATGGGCGTGGCGCAAAACACCCTGTGTAACTGGGAAAACGGCAAGCGCCGTATCGATCGGGAAACGCTGCTGCGGCTGGCGCAGGTACTGGATGTGCCGGTGGAATACCTGATGGGCAGCCCTGCGGCCGACCCGCTTTCCCCGCAGGAAAAGCAGCTGCTCAAACTGTTTCGTTCTCTTCCGCCTGACAAACAGCAGGAGCTGATCCGTTCGATTTACTGACGTGCGTCGCGCGCCGGTGCCGCAAACGCCGGTACGCGGCCTTTTTTTCCTGATACGCCTGCCGCAGTAAACGCCGCAGGCACTGATGCGGGTTGCCGGATGCGCGCAGCCGCCGGATCAGTTCCCGCTCCCGGCGCCGCTGCCGCCTTTGATTTTGTACCATTTTTCTCCTCCTGCCGACAGTATACTATTCCCGGCGGGGACATGCTATATGACATGGATATGCCTCTTACGTCCCCCGCTGTCTTTTTTCCCTTTCATCATACTATAAGAACGTATGTTCTGTCAAGGCTTTACGGAAAAAAGGAGAAAACCGTCCTTTTATACGGACTGAATACAGGCCGGGTTGGCCGCCGCATAAAAGAAACCGCGGACCGATTGGGTCCGCGGTTCTTTTTATCCTTTTTTGAACTTGCCGAGCAACGAAGAAAGGAAACTCTGCTTTGGCATGACCTGCGGGATCAGTGCGCGGCAGGCCTGTGCAAAAGCGTTTTGCGGTTTCAACCGGTTGAGGGCCGCCTGCAAACGTTCTTTGGCGCCCGGCGTGGCCAAATACGTGGAAAGCATCTCGCGCAGGCCGGAATCCTCTGCAAGCAGCGCCTGCCGCAGCGGCTCGGACAGCGTCGCGTCGTCTACCATAGAGCCGCACAGCAGTATCAGCAATTCCGCCGCCTGATGGGCCGCGTCGGCTGCGGCTTTGGCGGCCGCTTTTTTGTCGGCGGACTGTTCCGCCGGCTGGGCAAAAGCCGCATATGCATCGGCCAGGCCGGCACGCCCCGTTTGCAGGAAGGAAAGCATCAGCGCCATAGCCAACCCGGATTGGGCGGGCAGCGTCACGCCGGCCAGGTCAGCCTTCATATACCGGGCCAAACCGGTACGCAGCGCCGGATCCGCCGAAAAACGGTCTCCGTACCGGATCACGGCGGCCGGCCGGCCGGCCTGGGCTTCGCTCTTCATGTACAGATAATTCTGCAGCATCTGATATTGGCTGCAGCCGGTAATCAGCGGCTTTTTCTCTACCCGCTGAATCACCTGCTCCACCGTCAGCGTGCGGGCCGGATCCTTAAACAGATTCGGCAGTGCGTCGCGAACAATCGGGAACAGGATCTTTTCGCCGATGGCATCCGGCAGCGGACCGTACAGCGCACCCAGCTGATCGACCGCATCCAGCAGTTGAGCCAACGTAGCCTGCGGCGGGTGTTCCCGGAAGACCTCCCGGATCTGTTCGAGCAGTTTTTCCTGTTCTTTGCCGTCGGCGTCGCTCTTCTTTTGGCACAGATACACCAGGTTGGCGGTCCGTTCGTTCAGCGGCCCGCCGAGAATGATCTGCAGCCACTCGCCAAACAGGCGGCGGCCGGACCACTCCTGCAGCATCTGATCCGCCACCGTTTCGGCAAAGAAGCCGGACACGGCGTGCTGCATCTGCAGCAACGGATGGGCCGGACGGCGCTGCTCCCGTTCGATCTCTTTCAGAATACGGGTCCGCAGCTCTTCGCAGTGTGCCGGATCTTCCACTTTGGCGTGGGTATTGATCAGCCGTATCAGCTCGGCCGCCAGCGCGTCGCCCTCACCGAGCTGCTCGAACACGGTATCGAGCACCATCGTCTTTTGCGCGGGCGTCATATCGGTATACTGCTCGTCGATCAGGTTGATCACCTGCTCCTGCACCGCCTTGGTGCGGATGATGAGCAGCGCCTTTTCCAGGATCTGGGTGCGTACCTCTTCATCCGCCCCTTCGTAGCAACGGGCAAAGATGGCCAGGATTTGGGGCTGCAAAAAGCCGCCGTACAACACCGCGCACAAATGCCGGATGATATCCGCGCGGGAGCCGACGTCTTCCTGCTCGATAATGCCGCCAAGGAAAACAAGCAGTTTGTCCCGCATCAGGTCGGTATGGATCAGTTCCAGCACGACGTCCAGAATGATGCGGCGGGTACCGTGGATCTCGGTCGGATACATCTTGCTCAGTTTGGTGAACACCTTTTTGGGAATCTCGCGGTGTTCCTCCGGATACCGGCGCAGCACCCGCATGATACGAATACGGAACTCATCCGGCAAAGCCTTGCGGCACTTTTCATACAGCAGGATCAGGTCGGTCAGTTTGTCGTCGTTGGGTATGACGTTCTGGTCTTCACAATAATCGCAGCCGCAGCGGAACAGCAGCACCAGGTCGCCCAACGCCTTGAAGGTCGGTGCGGCAAAATCGGACATCCGGTCGGTCACATGCTGGCAGAAACGTAAAAACTCCCGCCGCAGCGCCTCGTTGCCGCGCAGGCTGCACAAGAAGTCCACAATCGGCAGCTGCTGCATGACTTCCTCGTCGGAGAGCCCCAGCATCTGCTTTTTTTCAAAGGAAATGATAATACTTTTATTTGCTTTGACCTGCTCAGGCAGCATGGTCAGGCCGCGCATACGGAAAGCCGGCACTTGTGCCGGACTGCTCACCCGCGACGCAAAGGACAACGCACTGCGCAAATGATACGGCAGTACCCGCACCGTGGCGTTGAACAGCGTACACATAAAATCGGTCCGGTCCTGCTGCAACGGCAGCGAAATGAAAAGGTTTTTGACCTTGCCGCACAGCAGTTCCAGCACCGCGCACAGATAGCGGCGCAGCATATCCCCCGCCGCGCCTTCCGGAAACTCGCTGACGTCCGGTTCCTCTTTTTTATAGGCCGTTTCCGGATAATCGGTTACCGGCCGCGCGCCCGGATTGGTCACGTCAAAGCCGTCCATCTCATGCAGGTAGTTGCTCCGGTCGAGCACCGGCCCTTCGGGCACGTTCAGCAAAGCCGCCCGATCCTCCCCGTTGAAAATCAGGGAGTGCACCATATACGCGCTGCGCTCACCGGTATAATCCTTCTGCAAAAAGGTCACGCAGCTTTGCACCAGCTCACCCGAGCGGGCGAGAAACTGGGTGTACACCGGTGCCAGCAAGCCCTGCCGGACCAGTTCGGCATCCTCAGGGCTGAGAGCAACGTTGCATACGGCGGACAATTCTTTTTCGGAAAAATCGCGGGTGATCCCCTCGGAACAGGCAAAAGTATCAAACCCGTCCGCCCGGTTGTACAGGCTGACACGGGCCGGCACCCGCGCGTAAAAATGCTGTAACGCCATATAGTCTCCTCCCTGCGGTTATTCGATGTTCAGGCTCATGAGTTCCTGAATACTGGTCTGCCCTTTGAGTACCAGGCTGCGGCAGGAGTTCCACAGAGTCACCATCCCGTTATTGGCAGCCTGTTCACGCAGCTGTTCGAGGTTCTTGGTCTGGGCGACGGTACCCTTCATTTCTTCGTTCATGTACATGATCTCATGCACGGCGGCACAGCCTTTATAGCCGGTATTGTTGCAGAACTGGCAGCCCTGCGGCCGGAAGATGCTGATCGGCTCGGTCAGGCCTAGCAATTCCATCTCCTTGGCGGTGGCCTTACCTCTCTTTTTGCAGGCAGGGCACAACCGCTTGACCAGACGCTGGGCAATCACACCCACCAACGCGTCGGCCACCAGATAATCCGGCACCTTCATATCTTCCAGACGGGTGATGGCGCCGGGCGCGTCGTTGGTGTGCAGGGTACTGAACACCAAGTGGCCCGTGATAGCCGCACGCACGGCGATCTCGGCCGTCTCCTCGTCACGGATTTCACCGATCATGATAATATCCGGGTCCTGCCGCAGGATGGAACGCAGCGCCGCCGCAAAGGTCATGTTTGCCTTGGCGTTGACCTGCGTCTGCGTGACGCCGGCCATCGTATACTCGACCGGGTCTTCAACGGTGATGATGTTCACCGTCGGCACGTTGACCTCTTTTAAGAAGGAATACAGCGTCGTGGATTTACCGCAGCCCGTCGGCCCGGTCAGCAGGATGATGCCGTGGGGCCGCATCAGCATTTTGTCGATCACGACGTTTTCTTCGTCGGTAAAACCCAGGTCGGTCCGGGTAAAGCGGAAGGACGTCTTATCCAGAATACGGATAACGAACTTCTCGCCGTACACTGACGGCAGCGACGATACACGGAAGTCGTACTCCTTGCCGCCGATGCGCATATTGATACGGCCATCCTGCGGGATGCGGCGCTCGGCGATATTCAGACCGGACATAATCTTGAGCCGGGCGCAGATGGCGGAATACGCCTCGATCGGAAAACTCGCACGTTCCTGCAAATCACCGTCGATACGGTAACGCACGCGCACCTTTTTCTCAAACGGCTCGATGTGAATATCCGATGCGCGGTACGGGATGGCTTCCTTGATGATGGAGTCCACCAAACGCACAGACGGGTTGTTGACCACATCATCCGCAGAGGAAACGGCCTCCTGCTCCCCGTTCTTATTGCGGCCGGCAAATAACTTGTCGTTGCCGGCGGCATTTAGGTCGTTCAGTGCCGTCGAAGTGGCGATCACCGCCGCAATGGAGTCGATATACCGGTCAATCTGCACCGGCGGCACCAGTACATAGTCCACCGGACCGACAAAAGCGGACGCGGCGGCCGACATGGCGTCAAAATCCAGCGGTTTGCCCACAGCGATCAATAACACGCCGTTTTTGTCCACACTGACGGGCAGGAACTTGTTTTTCTTCATATAGTCGAGCGAATACATATCGAACAACTGCTTGTCGATCTCCAACATATCCACTTCGATATACGGCATGCAATAGTATTCCGCCAGTGCCTCCAACTCGGTCGCTTCAGTGGTATACTCTTTTGCAAGCAAGTATTCCCGTACCGTGGTATTCAGCCGGGCCGTTTCGGATAAGATTTCTTCTACGTCCTTCTTCTTAACCAGTTTTTTATACAGAAAAAATTGCAGCAGTTCCGCATTGATATTCATATCTGTCGTACTCCTCTTTTACCGTGCCGTTGTGCGCGCATTTAACCGAGAGACTGCATGATTGAAAGCATCGGAGAATAAATTGCCAGGAACAGTACGCCGATCACTCCGCCGAGGATGATCAGCATCGCCGGCTGTATTTTACCTGTCAGCGACGTCAGCGATTCCTGCACCGCCTCATCGAAGAAGGCACAGGACCGGGTCAGCACGTCGTCCAATGAAGCCGTTTTTTCACCAACGGCCACCATCTGTACCAGGATCGGCGGGAATAGTTTGTACTTATCAAAGGCCAGCGCCATCATCATACCGTGGCGCACATCCTCGGAGGCCAACTTGAAACGCCGGACTACGTCCTGATTGCCGAACACAATGGTCACCGCGTCGAGCGCATCGGTAATATCCATGCCGCTCGACAATAGCAACCCGAAACCGCGGGCAAATCGGGCCGCCACCGTATCGATTTGTATCTTGCGAACCAAGGGCGTGTTTACCTTCAGCCAGTCAAAGAAGTAACTGCCTTTCGGTGTCTTTTTCGCAATAAAAATAGCCAGAATCAAGACCACGATAGCGCCGAGGATATATTGCCATGAGGCAACCATAAAATCGGATATATCGTACACCGCTTTGGTAATGCCGGTGGCCTCCACTTCCAAACTGCTGAGGGATTTGCGGAAGGTTGGCACGACAAAAACCATCATCAGGATCACGATGGCGACCGTCAGACCGCCGAGCATAATCGGGTAGGACAAAGCTGACTTCGTCTTTTTCCTGATGGCAGTATCTTTCTCATAGTACTCGGCCAGCGAGTTCATCACAATGTCCAGCTTGCCGCTGGTTTCGCCGACCTTGATCATACTGCGGAAAAAATCCGGGAACACACCCTTATGCTTTTCCATTGCAGCAGACAGCATCATGCCGGCCTTGACATCTTCATAAATGACCTCCAACAACTGCTTGAAATAAGCAGAGAAGGCCTGTTCTTTCAATATTTCAATACCTCCCAGCAGCGATATGCCGGAGGTGATCATGATCGCGTACTGCCGGCAGAAAGTGGTCAGTTCATTGAGCTTGACCTTGCCGGTGCCCATGGTAAAGAATGCCGAAGGCGATTTGCCGGAATCGGTCGATACGCTGATCAGATATAAGCCCTGCTTGGAAAGCTGCACCGCCAGATCATTTTCATCCTGTGCGATGAAGTGCCCCGTAAACTTTTCCTTTTGCAGGTTGATTGCAGTATATTTATATTGCTGCACAACCGATCTCCTTCCTTTATGGTAACAACAATGAGATGTAAGCGTCAACCAGCAGATTGCCCGCCATCAACGCGACCAGCAGCGCCCCTGTTAAAAACGGGCCGAACGGCGTTTCGACGCTCTCACCGGTACGTTTTTGCCGTATCAGCATCACGATACTGCCGCTGACCGAAGCCAACAGAACCATCAACAACAGCCGTTGCCAGCCTAATATCAATCCGGCTGCCGCCGCCAGTTTGATGTCGCCTCCGCCCATGGCCTCACGCTCCAGGCGACTGCTCACCAGCCACGCCACCAAATAAAACACCACGCCGCCCGCTACCGCGCCGATCACGTGAGACAACCAGTTCCAGCGTTGATCTGTCAGCGTAACGGCTACACCTGCCGCTGCCAGCAAAACCTGGAACCGATCCGGGATAATCATCTTTTCCAGATCGATACAACACACGCACAGGCAAACTGAGCAAATCAGCATAGCCGCACCCATCAGGATGACGTTTTGGTAAAATAAACGTACGCACAGTAGCCACAGCAGCATATTGGCTGCCTCCACCACCGTGTAGCGCAGCGAAATATGCTCCCGGCAACTGCGGCATTTCCCGCCCAGCATGCAGTACGAGAGGATGGGGATATTATCGTACCATTTGAGCACATATCCGCATTGCGGGCAATGCGAAGCAGGCTTTGCCAGACTCATATGCTCCGGCACACGATAAATAACCACGTTCAGGAAACTGCCGACGCATAGACCGATCAGGCCGGCCAGAATATATGTGACCATCAGATAATACCCTTGCGGTATGGCAAAGATCACTGTTTCCGCCTCCCTGTTCCTGATACGGGCCCGGCCCGGTCAAAAGATGTTATGGCTTTTGCCCTTGGTAACAAACAGGCCGCCGTACATTTCCAACTGACGCGCTACTGTGTCATCCTGCTTGCCGATATCGGGAATTACGAACTCCACACCGTTCTCCGCCTTTTCGGCGTTAGCTGCGGTAACGACAGGCTCAAACTCCTTAGGCATATTGATATACACCGTGGGCACACCGCCCAATGCGGCCAACCGTTCGTTGCCGCCCAGAAAGCACAACGCCCATTTGACAAAGACGCGGAAGTTTTCGTTTGCCATCTCTTCCGACGTTTCGGGAATCGGGCGCTGCATAAACTTTGGCAGCCGGCGCGGTACTTTTTTAGGCAGCACCTTAATGGTAGTATCGATCCGGTTTACAGCGTTTGTCTGCTCACCGGAACCGAGCGTGCTTCCTTCTTCGCCCTCGGCGCCCTCCGCCATTGCGGCAGCATCGCTCCCTTCATCCATCACAGTAAGGGTCTTAGCCTTGGCCTTTTCACGGGCGTTGAGCACTGCCAACTCTGCCACCGGATGATCGAATAGCATATCCTCGGCCACCGGCTTCGGCCGGCTGATGATCTCGTACCCGAACGGCAGCATCGTCGATCCAACAGCCCGTCCTTTGAACACATACACCAAACGGGTAAAGGTTTCCTTGACGTCCATAAACAAAAACACGTCGTTTTTTAATTTGGCGTTCAACGTTACAAGGCCGATTGCCGTCGCCTCAGCGGCAAAAGTGACATTCTGCGCCACTAAGTGCGCCGCCGTGCAGGCGGCCTTGATGTCGTTGAGCAGTACATTGCGCACGCCGGTCAGACATATCTGGGCAAATTGCTTGTTCTGCAGTGCCTGAAACGTCTGTATCGTCAACTCGCTGCGATTTTTATACATGCCGTTCATCGTATTGGTCAGCGACGTTGCCATATTGCGCGCCTTCATAGCAGGCAAATTGATCGTATCCGAAAAGAACGCGTTGTCCGGCAGCACGATCGACGTTGCGGAAGATTTGGAAGGCGGATATTTGCGAAAGAACTCCGTGAGCACGTTGGAAAACGCAGAGTAAAACTCGGGATCAAAGTCCCGGGTGCGGTAATTGCGCGTTTCATGTACTACACGATTCTGCCCTTCGGGCGTCGCGTAGTAGTGGATGCTTTTATCCCGCGGATCGATATAAATAACTGTCGAGGTGATCCCAGCCATACAGGTTTTCCTTTCCTGGGTCCGTCCGGCCGGGACGGGCCCGCTGTGAAATTATAATGTGCGGTTCCAGCGTAGTAAGCGGTAACCGTCTCCATCTATCAACACGGTCACGGTCAGAACCGGCTCGTCGTCCTTTAAGCGGCGCAGCGTCATAGTATACTGTTCTCCGTCGCCCTGAGTAAGGGTGGCGTAAAAATTGGCGTCTTCATAAGTGAACACAGGCTGCGTATCATGCTTGCCTGCCACATCGACCGCCTCACAGAACTGCTCGCCCACCTGATCCACCAGCGCCGCCTGCTGCAGCGCCACCATCTGCCGGTTGCTGTGCATACGCGAGTAATACGCAATACTTACAATCACCGCCAGCATTGCAAAGACGATCATCATCGTGGACAGCGCCATTTCAATGGCGACGCCCTTACGGTTCAGGCGCGGGCGGCGGTGCAGGGTCATTCGCTTGTTCATCCGCAACACTCTTTTCATACTCTATTGCAAACAGACGTTTGCCGTTTCCGGCGTAGCAATAAGCTTCAAAAAAAGCTTTTTGTCTTATCTCGTCGTAACGTACCACCACGGTTAGGCGGTAGGCCTCTTCCTCGTGGCGATAATAGCCGCCGGTACCCTCCATATCCTCGCGGCGCATCATACTGTCGAACTCGTCGACCGAACGGGTGTACTTGAATATTTCCAGCGCGTTGCCGGCCGCTGTACGAGCTTCCAGACGTCTGGCATCCTCGCCCAGCGTCACGATTGCGATACGGATCGTCACAATCGCAACGATCGCCACCAACGTGATCACCGTCAGGGCAATAACCGTTTCCGCCAGTGAAAAACCACCGCGCCGGGTACTTTGCCGTTTGGCCACCGGAGGGGGAAAAAAGTTTTTCATCATCATCCCTCCTGCAGCTCGGTCGGTTCCGTAGATCCTGTCGGTCCTGTGGATTCCGTCGGCTCCGTGGATTCCGTAGGCTCCGTGGATCCCGTGGGCTCCGTGGATTCCGTGGGCTCCGTGGATTCCGTGGGCTCCGTGGATTCCGTC
>JAFWVC010000023.1 GCA_017518415.1 Clostridia bacterium | reverse complement strand
CCCCGCTGCTCAGCAGCGGGGGGCTTGTTTGGTTGTGCTTTTTTTCGTTTTACGACAGTTTTGCTTTTACTTTGCTGCGGATCCAGTCCATGGCCGCTTCCAGCTCGTCGTCGGCGCAGTCCGGCTCCATAAAGTTATGTCCGCGGCCGGGAAACTCCACGTACTCAAACTCCGGCGCGCCGGCCTCGCGCAGATACCTCGCCATCAGGCGCGCGTTTTCCACGTAGATCGCCTGATCCTCCGAGCCGTGCATCAGATAAATCGGGTTGTCTTTCAGGCGCGCGGTAATGGATGCGTCCGCATTGGCGCAGCCGATGACCGCGCCCTTGAACAGCCCCGGATACCGCACCAGCAGGTCGTATGCGCCGCTGCCGCCCATCGAGCAGCCGCTGACATACCGCTGCCGCTCATCCAGGCCGAACTCCTCCGTCAGCGCCAGCGTCAGTTCATACAACGCCCGCACGACCGTGCTTTCTTCCGGCGTATAGTGCAGATAACTTTTCCACAACTCGTTATACTTGGTGCCGGGCGACCACATAAAGCCCATCGGGCATTGCGGGATGGCAAAGAAAAACGCCTCTTTTTTCTGGTACGACGTGAGCATCTGCGTCTGTCTGTGGTCGCCCTGCAGCTGCAGCAGGTTGTCGTTCCCGCGCAGTCCGCCGCCGTGCAGGTGCAGCTGGAACGGCATCCCCGGCTTCGGCTCCGGCGGGATATACAGCCGATAGGGCAGTTCAAGCCCCTGCGAGGAAACAAACACGCGGGCCTGCATGTTCTCCGCCCAGAACGCGGCCGCCTTTTCGTTTTCCTCCGGAATCTTGAAACGATGGCTGATCTCCATTGTATGCATCTCCTTTACATTTGATGGAAGCGGCCGTGGCCGTTCCGTTTGATCCGTACGCCGCCGGGCCGTTATTTTGTCCTTCTCTTGGAGAAGATCCATTCCATGGCCTGTTCCCATAGGCCGTCCTGATGGAAGCCGTGCCCCTGTCCGGCCAGTTCGACGTACACTACGTCCGCACCGAGCGCCTGCAGGGCGGCGTACATATCGCGAGAGTTCTGCACCGGCAGGATGGGATCCTGTTCGCCGTGAATCAGGAATATCGGGGTGTTTTTGCAGGCTTGAGCAGTGTCAAGGTCGCTGAGCCCGCAGCCGATGATCGACCCGGCAAACAGATCCGGATAGGAATAGATCAGGTCATACTGTCCGCAGCCGCCCAGGGAAGCGCCGCTGGTATACAGGCGTGTGGTGTCGACGGAATACGTCCTGGAAAGATAGTCAATCAGCTCGACCAGCGCGCGGATCTGTATGCTGTTTGCTTTTTCGGAAAGATCGAACGTGTATTTTTCGGAGGGCGCGTCGTACCGCTGCCCGTCGGACCAGAACTTGTCGGCCGGGCACTCGGGCATGACGAAGATAAACTCCTCTTTTGCCTGATGGTCCAGCAGCATCTGTATCTGGTCAAAGTCGCCCTGCAGCTGCGTGAGGTTATCGTTTCCGCGCAGTCCGCCGCCGTGCAAATGCATTTGCAGCGGATACTGTTTGTCGGCCGAGTAATGGGTCGGCAGGTAGATACGGTACGGCAGTTGGAAGCCCTCGCTGGAGGTGAAGGTATATCCCTGCATGATCGTGGCAAGCTTGCGTGTGGTCAGTGCCCCCAGGTTGGAAATGTCATACGTCACCAGGCCGTCGTCGCGCTGCATCGGCACGGCGGACAGACTCTCGCATGGCACGTCGGTATCGGTGCCGCGCAGCCCGGCCACGCTGTACGCACCCTGGAAGAACAGATATCCGGCGGTATTCAGGTTGCCCGGATCGTCGTCGAAAAAGTTGATGACGAGCACGTCGTTGACCCACAAGAGGAACCGCACGCCGTCGTTTTCGTTGATCAGGCCGATCTTGTAATTGTTGTAGTTTGCTATATCGACGAGAGCTTCGATATCGACGTAGGGTGCAAGGGCAATATAATCCGGGCTTGCGTATTTCATGGGCTGTACGCAGAGGTGACAGCTGCCGTTTACGATCTGATCCGTAAATTGCAGATAATAACTGTTGTTCGTGCTGCCCAGCCCGCTGTTTTGTCTGGTGCGCAATTCCAGAGCCAGACTGTCTTTGATTTCGACGGCCATATCCAGACTGATGACTTTATTGAACATGGCCTCCTTGTCGGTGTAGCAGGCGAGCAGATACTTGTCGGTCCCGTTGCCGAAAGCTACGCTGCCGTCGTCATGAGAGATCCTGTAAGTGCTCCAGGTGGCGCTCCACTGGTTGCTTTGCAGCAGATCCGCGGTAAAGTCCAGTACCTCATAATCTGTATAGGCGGGACCGTCTACGCCGGTGGGTTTGGTCGTCGGAGCGGTGGTCGGGTCGGTGGGCGGCGGGTCGGTCGGGTCGGTCTTCGAAGGGTCCGGCTTGGAGCCGGGCGTCACCGTGGCGTTACCGCAGGCGCAGCAAAGCGCCGCGGGCAGGATAGCGATGAGAAGAAGGCAGAGGATCTTTTTTAACATGGCATAGTATCTCCTTTCGTAACTAAATGCTTTTAGTTGCCGATTTTTAACAGATACGCCAAAACGTATCTGTTGCGGAACTCTGTTATGAAACGAAACGGGGGAAAAAGGACGCGCAGCCCAATCATTTCCCTTACATCTTACTTCACCGCCGGCGGCGTTGTCAATAGGGCAAGTTGTTTAATTATGAAGGATTTTTATTGTCACATTTATCCAGTGTCGGCCGGCAGAAGGCGGGGGGAAGATAAAAGAATCCGCGGGCGAAGCGCTAAGCGCTCCGCCCGCGGCGGTGTATGGGCAAAGACGGATTACTTTTTGAACTTCTTGATCAGGAAATAGGCCGCGACGATCGCCGCGATCACCAGGGCAATGATGCCGTAGATGATAGCCGTGTTGGCGTGGCTGCCCTCCTCCGCCGGGGCAGAGGTGGAAGGCGTGGTGGGGGCGTCCGTCGGAGCATCCGTGGGAGGAGTGGTAGGCGGATCCGTCGGGGGATTCGTGGGCGGATTCGTCGGCGCTTCGGTGGGTTTTACGGTCTCGCCCTCGCCGGGGGCCAGATACAGCGCGCCGTGGACGTCGGTCTGCTGCCAGCCCCAGCAGCCGGTCGTGGAAGCCCAGCTGACCAGACCGGCGCGCCGGCCGTTGACGCAGTCGTTGATCTGCACTTCAAACGTGAGGGTGTGGCCGGGATACGGCGTGATGCCTGCCCAGGGCAGCGCGTATTCCACCACATATTTGTCTTCGGCCGTGATCTTCATCACGCCCTTCACGTCCGCAATGTGCTTGTTGTAATACGGGCCGAAGCCGCCCTTCGCGCCGTTGGTGAAGACCTTGACGTTACCGGTGCCCTCCTGTGAGGCAGACGGCAGGTTGCCGATGCCAAAGTCGCCCTCCATCGAGAAGGAGACCTCCGCGCAGTCGGCCGTGTTCTCGTCCGCGCTGGTGCCGGCGGCCTCATAGATTTGGGCGCCGTGTTTGTCGACTTCGATGAGCACGTACAGATAATTCTCGTCCCACATGGTGCGCAGAATACCGTTGGTAGCCGATGAGGACGGGATGACCGCCGTGTCCACGTTGCCGATGAGTTGTGATTCCGCTTCGTCCCAGATGCCGTCGATCTCGCCGTCAACGGTGGGGGTGCCTTTGGTCGCCGTGATACCGGCGTCATTCTGGCGTGCGGCCGACGCGACCATGCTCATAGAGAACAGGCAGACCAGACACAGGGCCAGGACTACAAAACTTTTGGTGTGTTTCATGTGCTTTTCCTCCTTTGACAAGATTGAGCAATCAAGTATGGGCTCCTATTTTTACTATACCATGCTTTGTACTGCTTGTAAATAAAAATCATCACAACAAGAAGCAATTGTTTACACTTCTGCAGGATTTATCAAAAGTTTGCGGCGGCAGGAAGAAAAAAACGCCGGAAAACAGCAAAAAAAGGGCGGGGGATTTCCCCCGCCCGGATGGGCTTACAGACGGATTCCCGTATCACCGGGTCCAGAAGGCGAGCATCAAAGCGATCGCGACGGGGCCGGCCGCGATAAAGACGGCCGCGATCAGGGCGGCGGCCGTCAGCGCGCCGGCCATAAAGCTGCGGCGCTCCTCGCCGGTCAGCGGTACCTCCTGCCGGGCGTCGTCCGCCGGTGCTTCCGGCGCGGCGGGCTCCTCCCGGTGCGGGCCGCGGAAGAGGAACAGGTTCGGCCGTTCCACGTTGCTCATGTCGGCAATGGTGCGGCCGTCGTCCTCAAACGTCCGTTTTTTCATTGGCAACCGTCCCCTGACCGTCGTACAGGTGGCAAACCACGTAGTGGCCCGGCTCAATCTCGCGTTGGACCGGCGTTTCCGTTTTGCAGCGCTCCATGCAGTTGGCGCAGCGGGTGTGGAACTTGCAACCCTTGGGCGGATTGGCCGGCGACGGGATGGAGCCTTCCAGCACGATGCGGTTCATTTTGATGCCGGGATCCGGCACGGGAATGGCGGAAAACAGCGCTTTGGTGTACGGGTGCAGCGGATTGCGGAAAATATCGTCCGTTTGGCCGTATTCGACCAAACTGCCCAGATACATCACGCCGACCGTATCCGAAATATGCTCTACGACCGACAGATCGTGCGAAATGAACAGATAGGTGAGCATGTATTTTTCCTGCAGATCCTTCAGCAGGTTGATGATCTGTGCCTGGATCGACACGTCCAGCGCGGAGACGGGCTCGTCGCAGACGATGAACTCCGGGTTAAGGGCCAGCGCCCGCGCAATGCAGATGCGCTGCCGCTGCCCGCCGGAAAACTCGTGCGGATAGCGGTCCCGGTGGAAGGGCTGCAGACCGCAGTTGTCCATCACCTGGTCGATGTAGTCGTCAAACTCTTCCTTCGGGACGATGTTGTGCTCGCGCACCGCCTCGCCGATGATCTCACCGATCGGCAGACGGGGGGAGAGGGAAGAGAACGGGTCCTGAAAGATGATCTGCATTTTGGTGCGCAGCCGGCGCATCTCCTGCGGATTCATGTCGTACACTTCTTTGCCGTTGAACAGCACCTGGCCGCCCGTTTTTTCGCCGGACAGGCGCAGGATGGTGCGGCCGGCCGTCGTTTTGCCGCAGCCGGATTCGCCGACGAGGCCCATGGTAGAACCGCGCTTGAGGTTGAAGGTCACGCCGTCGACCGCTTTGACGTAGCCGACGGTACGGGAGAAGATACCGCCCTTGATCGGGAAGTATTTTTTCAGCGCGTTGACTTGCAGGATGTACTGCTCGTCCGGCACAACAGGCACAAAATCATTTGTTATCGTGTGTGCAGCGCTCATTTGTCTCCCTCCTTCTGTTCATCGGTATAATAGCGGTAGCAACTGACCTTATGCGTCGGCGACAGGCTGATCTCGCACGGATAGTCGTGTTCGCACCGATTGAGGCAGAGCTCGCAGCGATCTTTAAAGTAGCAGTAGTCCGGCATGTTGACCGGGTTGGGTACCTTGCCGGGGATGGAATACAGTTTATCCACCTTTTTGCCGACCATGGGCTTGGAGTTCATCAGCCCGATGGTGTAGGGATGGGCGGGATGCTTGAAGATCTCCTCCGCCGTGCCTTTTTCCACGATTTTGCCGGCGTACATGACGACGACGTAGTCGGCCATTTCGGCAATGACGCCCAGGTCGTGGGTGATGAGCATGATCGAAGAGTTGATTTTGTCTTT
>JAFWVC010000022.1 GCA_017518415.1 Clostridia bacterium | reverse complement strand
TTTCCCGGTGGGAAAACAGAGCCGTCCACGCACCCCCTCTCGAGGGCGCTTTGCTATCATATCAAACTTTTCCTCCTTTGTCAATACCCTTTTTTAACTTTTTATCTTCTTTTTTTCTCATTTTTCCTCCGGTAACGGTCGAATGGTTTTTGGGGGAAACTATTGACTTTTTTTCGCCCTTATGTTATCGTGAAAGCAGAGTTATTTTAATGACTAAACTAAGTGGGCGACTGCCGGCTTTTCAGGAAGAAGGTTGTATCATGGGCGTAGAACGGCTGGACGGAAAACGGATCAAAAGCATCTTGCTGTTGCGCTATTCGCATCACGATTACGAGTGGTGCTGCACCCGTGCGTGGCACAAGTGGCGGTACATTCGCTGCTATTGCGACGTGCTGGATATCATGCGGACCGACCCGGACTTTACCTGGTGCATCGACAACGTCGTGCACAGCTGGATCCCTTTCAAAGAATGCTGCCCCGACCGCGTGGCGGAGTTCGAACAGCGTGTGCGGGAGGGCCGCATCGACGTACTCAACGGCGGCGTCAGTCTGGCGCGTCCGTCCCGGATCGGCGAGGAATCCTTTGTCCGCAATATGATTGAAGGCCGGCGGTATTTTTGCCGGCAGTTCGGCTTGACGGAGCTGCCGATGCTGTACTGTGCCGACGTGGCCTGCGGCCACAGCCAGGTACCGCAGATCGCGGTGCTGGGCGGACATCGGTTTTACCGTTTTCTGCGACCGGACGAACTGTTAACCAAGAGGGGCGTACCGACGCAGTTCCGGTGGGAGGGGGCGGACGGCACCCGCCTCTTTGTGACGCGCGGCATGTACGGCGGCTTTTTTATCAACAACGACTGGCTCCTTTGGGATACACAGACCTGCTGGGAAGAAAAGAAACAGCGCTTTTTCGAAACCTGGCTGTGGGACAAAGTCATCGACAACCTGCCGAGTGACACCGTACTGCAATTCGTGGGTACCGACGATGCCCGCCCGATGCGGGACCTGGCCGATCGGCCGCTTCGGCTGGACGATTTTGTGCGGGACTGGAATGAACGCGAACCGGTACGTATGCAGTACACAACGCCCACCCGCGCCCACCAACAGCTGGCGGCACGGGAAATGCCCGTCTGGAAGGGCGCGCTGGATCACAGCGAACTGAGTTACGACCTGCCGGTCAAGGGCGACCGTTCCATGTGGCGGATGCGCATCCTGCTGGAACAACTGATGACACAGCTGGAAAAGCTGTGCGTGATCGCCGGGGCCGTCGGCCGGCCGTACCCGGAGCAGGAACTGCGCAAAATGTGGCGCGACGTGTTCGAGATTACCGGCCACGCCATCGAGTGGATTCAAGATAAAGATAATGAAGAATTATATACTATCGCACAAGCGGTACTGTATCGCGGACGGGTCCTGCTCCGCCTGACGACGGAGGCGATCGCCGCTGCGGTACGGCGGGAGGATCCGCTGCAAGCCGTACTGATTAACCTCAACAGCTGGGAAACCGAGCAGGTCGTTCGCTTCGAGGTGACCGGCCCGCAGGGCATTTCCGGCTTTGACGTGATCGACCGGGAAGGCCGCCGGCTGCCGTATCAGATCTACCGGATCTATCCGGATTACCGCGGGTACGAGGGCTGTGAATACGCCGGCGCAGAGATTTTAGTGCGTGCGCGCGTACCGGCCATGGGGTACGACACGCTGCGTATCGTACCCAACGGCGCCTGTTTGCAGCCGACCGTGGACCGGACGTTTGTCGACCGGCTGCCCGCTTTTTTGCCGGCCGACACGCCGGGCCCCGTCGTGCTGGACAATGGCCTGCTCCGGGTACGGTTCGAAGACGGGCGGCTGACGGCAATCACACGGACGGCAGAGGAACGCACGGTCGTGTTCCGGCCGGACGACGGCCTGTGTTTTACGCAGCTGGAACCGGCCGCCTCCTGGATCTCCCGCTATGACGACGTGGTGCGCTCCTTTGTCTTTGAGCCGGACGGCGGCCGCGTGATGGGGTGCGGCCCGGCGCGTTTTGAATATTGCGCGCACGGCACGCTGGCCGGGCAGCCCGCCACCGTTACCTATATATTGGATGACGGTTCCCGCGCGGTGGACATACAGGTCGAAACCGACTTTCGCGACGCGATCGAAGGGGTATTGCTGTTCCGGTTTCCCACCGACCGGTACAGTGAGGTATACGCCCATATCCCCTTCGGGATGGAAAAGCGGGAGTTCTTCGACGACATCAAAATGGACCCGGTATCCGCCGTGACCACCGCCACCAACGAGCGGGACTTCGTCGGGCAGATCTACGCGCGCGGCTGGTGCAGTTTTCTCAGCGGCGGCGGCCCGGTGGCCGTCGTGTCCCGGGATTGCGAAGGATATTACAACTACGACCGCCCTGCCGACACCATGCAGCTATTCCTGAACCGCCATATGCCGCTGCGCTACCGCACCGACCGTTGGGTGGGCGAATGCCCGGACTCCTTTGACGGAACGGGCAAAAACCACTTTGCCTTCTCCTTCCTGTTCGCGCAGCAGCTCGGTCGGGGTGACGACATCGAGCGATACCGCCGGGAGCAGACCCATCCCGTGCTGGCACAACCGTGCGTCGGCTTCGCGGCGCAGCAGGGTGCGGCGGTGCGCGCCTCGTTGTTCTCTTGTGCGCAGCCCTCCGTTATCTGCACCGCCGTATATGAAGAAGACGGCCGCACGCTGGCACGCTTTTACGAATGCAACGGCCGGTCGGTCACGGCGGACATCCTGCTGCCGCCGGGGACGCAGGCAGTGCAGGCGGTCGATTTCAACGGCCTGCCGCTGCCCGTACCGGCGCTGCGTTTCGACCCCGGCACACACACGGTACGGGTACCGTTCGGAGCGTATAAAATCATCACGTTGTCCTTATCCTTTTCTTAATATAATGGAGCTCCCTATGGCAGTACAACATATCAACGGCCAAATGATGAAGGCCATCAACCGGCAAAATATCCTCAACACCATCCGCAAAAACGAACCGATCTCCCGCAGTGAACTGGTCAAGAAGACCGGCCTGACCAACGGCACGGTGACTAACCTGATCGCCGAACTGTTGCAGATGAACCTGCTGGTGGAAACCGGCAGTGCCGAATCGCAGGGAGGACGACGCCCCGTGCTGCTGGAACTCAACGCTACGGCCGGCTATGCCGTCGGGCTGGAATTGCAGGCCACACATATCACCTGCGTGGTCAGCGATTTCAAAGCGTCCATTCTGCAACGGGGTCGGCAGCGCATACAGGACGTACGGGATCAGGCGCGCGTAATCGATCAGCTGGTATCGCTGGTGGAGCAAACGCTGCGGGCTGCCGGCGTGCAGCGCCGGCAGGTGTTCGGTCTGGGGCTCGCCATCCCCGGCCCGTGCGATCACCGGCAAGGGCTGATGATCAACCCGCCCAACTTTCCCGGTTGGTACAACGTACCTGTCAAAGCCATTCTGGAACAACGGCTGGGGCTGCGGGTATACGTCGGCAAAGAGACGTCCTGCGCCGCTTTCTCGGAATACTGGTTCGGCCAGGCCGCTGGCGTCAGCCGCGTGTTCGGTCTGCTCGTGGGAGAAGTCGGCATCGGCGGCGCGCTGATCTTTCACGGCAGGATCTATCGCCCGCAGGAGGAAGAGGCAATGGACGTCGGCCATACGACGGTCGTGATCGACGGCCGGCCCTGCGCCTGCGGCAGCTGCGGCTGTCTGGAAGCCTACGCCGACGGGCAGGCGCTGATCCGCTACGTGCGGCAGGCAGCGGAACGGGACGGCGTGCCGTTCGCCGGCACGCCGGATTTCGACGGAATCCTGCGCGGCATCAAACAAAAGGATCCGCGCTGTCTGGCCGCCGCCGACCAATGCGCTTTTTATATCGGCGCGGCGCTGAAAAACGTCGTTTCCCTGTTGGCGCCGGAATACATTTGCGTAGGCGGCGAGTTTGTGGAGCGCTGCCCCTACCTGTATGAAAAGATTATGGAAGAACTCGACCGGCACCTGCCCGCCGAGGCGGCGCGCAGGATCGTCAGGCAGCCCTTTACTTTCGGCAAACTGAGCGGCGCCGTCGGCGGGCTCGCCCTCGTGTTCGAGCAATTGTCCGAAACACAAGGATAAATCATCCGTTAAGGAGGTCGTCGTTATGTCCTCGTCCCCGGTCACCGTTTATCTGGTCCACCACTCTCACACCGACATTGGGTATACCGATTTTCAGGAGAGCGCTTTGTTCAACCAGACGGAATATCTGCGCTGGCTGATCCGCCGCATCCAGCAGGGCTACGCCGACGGCACGCCGGCGCGGCACACCCGCTGGACCTGCGAGACTTTCTGCATGGTCGAACGGTTCCTGGCCTCCGCCTCCCCGCAGGAGCAGGAGGATTTCTTCGACCTGGTGCGCCGCGGCAACATCGGCGTCTCCGCCTCCTACCTGAACTTTACCGATCTGGCGGACATCCCGGCGCTGGACCGCCGCACGGCGGAGATGGTGCGGCTGTTCCGGCAGCACGGGCACACCGTCACCGCCGCCATGAACGCCGACGTCAACGGCGTTTCGATGGGGATGCGGGACGTGCTGCTGCATAACGGCGTGCGGTTTTTGATGACCAACATCAACATCCATCACGGGCTGTTCCCGCTACACCGGCGTTTACAGCCCTTCTTCTGGGAAAACGACGCGGGCGAGCGCCTGCTGGTATACTGCGCGGACCACTACCACATCGGCAATCTGTTGGGGCTCGAAACCCATCAGGCCGAGCCGGACGAGGCTTCCCTCGTGCAGGCGGAACAAAAAATATCCGCTTATATTGCGGACGCGCGCGCGCACGGCTTTACCGATGATTTTATCCCCATGGGTATCTCCGGCGCGCTGCGCGACAACGGGCCGCCCAACGTCCTGCTGGCCGGCATGGCGGAGGCTATGAACCGGCGCTTCGAGCACCTGCGCATCGTCCCGGTGACGATCGAGCAATTATACGAAGCGGTGCGGGACAAGCTGGCCGACGCCCCCATGTACCGCGGCGATTTTACCGATTGGTGGGCCAACGGCATCGGCAGCGCACCGTACGCCACCCGCCATTACCGCGACGCGC
The DNA here is from genome assembly GCA_017518415.1 of Clostridia bacterium. Lineage (GTDB taxonomy): Bacteria > Bacillota > Clostridia > Oscillospirales > Acutalibacteraceae > RGIG6098. The sequence goes on along the minus strand of JAFWVC010000022.1, from coordinate 15,229 downwards.
AGCGCCGCTGCCGCCTGAACCGCCTGCTCGACCCCGGCGGGCGGTACGCCGACCCGCAGCTGACCCGGAAGACAGAGGACAATCTGTTCCTGTACGCCGAGCACACCTTCGGCTTCAACTGCTCGGTCGGCGAGCCGTACCGCGCCTGCGTGTACGACAGCCAGCTGCGCAAATACAGTTACGCCTCCCAGGCGTCCGAGGCGGCCAACCTCAATTACAAACGCATCACCTACGCGCTCGGGGACCGGCTGCTGTACCATCAGCGCAGCGGATTCGTCAAAGCCGTCAACCCCACCCGGCAGGGCGGCACGAAGATCGTCTCCTTCGTGGCGGAAACGGCGCCGTACGCCGACCTTGTCGTGACCGACACGGCCACCGGCAAGCAGGTCCCGCGGCAGCAATATCCGCACCCCAAAGGCTTGCAGATCTTTATCACAGACGACTTTGCCCCGGGTGAGAGCAAGATCTACGCCTATGCGGAGCGGTCGGCGGGCCCGGCCGACGGCGCCGGGTACCGCTTCGAATACGCCGGCGGCGAACGGTCGGCCGACGCGGCGCCCGACGCGGCCGCGTGCGGCCTGTACGGGCTGGAAAACGACTGGCTGCGCATCTCCTATCAGGTCGGGCAGGGCATCTCCTCGGTATGGAGCAAGGCGGATCAGGCCGAACTGCTGACCCCGCGCGCGCCGTTGTTCACGCCGGTCTACGAGGTAACGCCGGTGCGCACTGACGCCCGGACGGACCGGCTAACGCTCGGACGCAACATCCGCGGCGCCGACGCGCAGCGCTTTTACGGCGTGCTGCGCCGCGTCGTGCCGGTCTGCAGCGGCGAGGTGTTTCAGGAGGCGGAATTGTACTTCAATCTGCCCGGCACCGAGCAGGCCTGCGTCGTGCTGCGGATGTACCGCGGCATCCCCCGGGTGGACTGTGTGCTGCGCCTGGCCAAGAAACTGTGCGGCGACATTGAGAGCGTCTTCCTGCCGCTGACGCTGGACCTACCCGCGCACACGGTGTGCCTCGACAAGGGCGGCGTGCCGATGCGCCCCGGCATCGACCAGCTGCCCGGCACCTGCATGGAGTTTTATATCGCCGACAACGGCGTGGTCTATCAGGGCGGGCCGCACAGTTACCTGCTTTCGGTGCAGGATGCGCCGCTGGTCTACATGGGGCCGCTGTGCCACCACCCGATCCGGCTGTGCAGCGGCGACCCGGCGGACAACAAACGGGACGTGTACTCCTGGGTGATGAATAATATGTGGGAGACCAACTTTGTGCTGGACCTGTCCGGCTACGGGGAGTTCCGGTACAGCCTCTCGCTGTGCGACGCCGCCGCGCCGGCGGAATGCTTCGCGCAGATGGAGGCGGATCACCTCGGCTGTCCCGCCTTCGGCATCCTCGACCCCGCCGGCAACGACGACTATTGACGGAGGAACGTACCATGAAGCGTTTTTTATCCTGCCTGGCGTTTTTGCTCAGCGCGGCGCTGCTGTTCGGCTCCGTTGCCGGATGTTCTCCGGAAGATCCCGTATCCGGCGGCCCCACATCCGACCCGGGAGGTGTTACCGTGCAGGAACCCATGCAGATCCCCGCGATCGACCGGACCGCCCTGACGCAAACGACGGCGGACGGCATCATGGCTTTGATGAAAGAGACCGAGGCCACCCGCGTAGCGCTGGACGAACAGTCGCGGCAGGCGCTGGCGCTGCAACAGCAACAATGGCAGCAGGCTCTGCTGCCGCTGCTGCAAGACCCGGTGGATATCACGCAGCGCGGCGCCCGGGCCGGCGAGGACGTCACGGCCCTGTTGCAGCAGCTGCTGACGCAGGTGCAGGGCGGCGCCGTATATCTGCCGGCCGGCCGGTACATTCTGCGCGCCGACGTCACCGTGCCGGCGCAAACGGCGTTGATATTTGAACACGGCGCCCTATTACACTTGGAAAACTGCACCCTGACGATTAACGGATATGTACAAGCGCCGTATACGGCCCGTTTGTTCGAGGGCGGCGCCGTCGTGTGCACCCGGGACGATCAGGTCGGCTACCCGCAATGGTTCGGCGCCGTAGCGGACGGCCGCCATGATGATACCGCCGCCGTGCAGGCCTGCGTGGACGCCTTTGCCGTGACCGTGCTGCCGGGCGCCGGCGACGCACAATATCGGCTTTCCACCGTGCAGGTAGGCGACGGCCGTACCCTGCGGGGTGAGGGCGGCCACAAAACCGGCGTCACCGCCGCGCCCGGTACCACGGTGCTCTTCTCGCTCAACGGCAGCCATATCGACGTGTCCGACCTGCATCTGACGCTGACCGACGCGGCCGCCGGCAGTTCCGCTTTCCTTCTCAATAACGCCGCGACCGAGCTGACTGACCTCCACCTGCACCGCATCAATGCGGACCGCGGCGCCCATTTTGTGTCCGACACCGGCAACGGCAAGGACATCACCCACGTACGGCTGTTCGAGATCGATTGCCGCGACGCGACGGACATCTCGTATTATCTGCGCAACGTCGCGGCCTTCCTGTACTTGGAGCATTGTATCGTCGACTATGCGCAGGCCACCATCATTCGCCACGAAACCATTGATTTTGCCTCCTTTTACGTGGAAAACTGCGTGGGTCTGCTGCTGGAAAACTGCGACCCGCTGGGCGGCTATCAGCTCGGCGGCTCCGGCGGCCACGGTTACGTACTGCGCAACTGTGCCGCCGTATACCTCAACCGCGGCTACGCTGACACCCTCAACGGGTACGGGTATTGGTTCGACACAGTCTCCTATTCCACCGTGATCAATTCCGGCGGCGGGCTGAACGGCCACGTCGGCCTGCTGATGGAAAACTGCCACGACGTTTCCTTTGAACTGTTCCAGATATACGGCCGGCGGCCGCTGATGGATAATCAAATGGACGGAATCGTTCTGCGCGGCTGCCGCGACGTCTCTTTTACCAACCTGCAATCCTTCTGGCACCTCGGCCACGCGCTGATCCTGGAAGATTCGCAGGGCATCGTCATACACGGCTACACCTGCTATGAAAACGCCGGCGCCGGGTTGATCGAGCGCGGCACGTCGGATCACAACCTGATCGACGGCTACGTCCGCAGCGACTGCCCGCAGGACGACGAGTGGTGCGGCGCGCACTCCGGCGTTTTTTCCCTCGTGAGCAACACCAAGACGCAAAACGCTATGACCGACTCAACCGTGCAACCGTCGTCCGGTACCTATACGCCGGCCGGCCCGGCGGCGGAAAGCGTCTCCCCGGTATCGCCTGCCGCCGTGGCTGCCGCTTTTGACGCGGGCGCCGCACAGTACCTGACACTGCACGAATATTACCGGACTTTGTGTACTTTTGCCGCCGACACCGTGCCCGACGCGGCCGACGCCGCGCTGGGCGACCTGTACGCCGCCTTCGGTTCGGTCAACGTCCGGCAGCTGGGCGCCGTCGGTGACGGCGTGACCGACGACACCTCTGCCTTTGAGCAGGCGATACAGCAGGGCGGTACCGTCGCCGTTCCGGCCGGCACTTACCGCATCGCCCGCAACCTGTCGATAGACAGTCACGTGCATCTGTGTCTCGCCGCCGGCGCGGTACTGTGCCCGGACCCACAGGTGGTGCTCTCCGTCTACGGATTGCTGCAAACCGGCAGCCGCACCGTGTTTGCCGGCGGCACGGTACGCGGTACCCTGCGCAATTTGTACGGCTACCCGCAATGGTTCGGCGCAGCCGGTGACGGCGCAGCCGACGACACCGCCGCGTTTGCCGCCGCCTTTTCGATGCTGACGCAGGTATACGTGCCGTATACGCCGGCGTACTACCTGCTCGACGGTCTGACGTTGCCCGGACGTTCCACGCTGCGCGGCGTCGGGCCGAAAGCGCCGGTGCTGCACGCCAGCGACGCGTTGGCCAAATTTATCACCTTCCGGGAGAAAAACGTCGTTTTGACCGATCTGGCGCTGGATATGTCCGCCACGACCGGAGGTTCGATCGCCCTGTTCTTTGACAATGCGCAGGAAAACATTGCCATGTTTTTTGTTCGCAACGTCACGGTCACGTCGCCCTGCAAAACGGTGGCGGACCGCCGCACCGACAACCGGACGCTGATCCATAACGTCTACTTCGACAACATGAGGATCGTCGCCCCGCGGGACGTCACCTTCTATTACGGAGATTTTTACGGCTTTATCTTCATGCGGCACGTGACGGTGGACTATCAGGGTGCCGTGACCCACGTTCCCGCCGTACAGGTAAAAACCAACTACGGCCTGATCATGGAAGATTGCCTGGTATGCAACGCAGGCGCCGGCAGTACGGGGGATGCCTACGTGTTCTCCGACTGTTGGGACGTGTGGAGCCTTGACTGCCGGGCCGAAAATATCGGCGGCAACGGCTTTACCTTCACCGATATGCACCATTGCTTCTTCATGGACCTGACAGCGGTCGGCTGCGGCGGCAACGGCTTTGTGTTCGGCAGTCAGTTCGACCAGTACCACGGCATCACCGCCGACAGGACCGCCGGCATCCTGTTCGACAACGCCTGCTATCTGACGGTGTCCGACGTCGCCGTGACCAACAGCACCGGCCACGGGCTGGCGCTGCAAAGAAGCGGCTTTTGCAACTTGTACGGGCTGACGGCCTCCGCCTCGCAGGAGAACGACCTGTTCGAACGCGCCGATAGTTTCTACTGCGTGCTGACCGATTTTTCTGCTCCCAAGACCGTTTGCGACGGCCATAAATCTTTGTACCGCAATCTATAATCGCTGAGGAGGTCTTTGTATGAAAAAGCGTTTGTTCTCTCTGGCTGTATTCGCGTGTATGCTCGTGTCCCTGTGCGCCGTCCCGCTGACCGGAGCGGCGGCGTCGATCATGCCCTTCGGGGCGTGGGAGTCTTCCGCCTGGAACGACGGCGGGTATTATGTGACCGGCCTGGCCGTTTCCGGTTCCGGCGACAGCGGCCTGACCATCACGCAGGAGGACCCGTCCTCCACCGTACCCAACCGCTGCATCTGGGCGTTTGAAAACGCCGTCATCGAAAAAACGCCCTACCTGATCTACGAAACGGCGGATGCGATCTCCTTTGAAAAGATGGAAGTCACCGCGCGTTTCAACGCCGAGGTCGTGCCGGAAATGATCCAGTTGGAAACCACGGCCGGCACGCATTGCGTGGATCTGCTGACGCTGTTGGCCGGTAAGGACACCATCGGCTATACCTACGTGATGGCGTACGCCGCCCTGGGCACGTCGGTCACCTTCCAGAAGCTGTATCTGTCCGACACCGATCTGAACGGCAATGTGTACGCGCCGCCCACCATGCCGCCGGTGCCGGACGGAGACGAAGCGCACGCCGTCAAATACCAGCTCAAAGCGTACACCGCAGATACCATCGATGAAGACGGCTACGGCTGGCTGATGAGCGTGGCGGACGACGGCACGCCCACCATCGTCTGCACCCCGGACGCGCAGAATATCGGCTTTACGTTGCAGCGCGCCGAGGGCCGCAAAGAGGAATACGTCAACGTCGCCTGGGTGGTCCCGTATGAGCAGCTGGCCAAAACGCCGTATCTGGTGCTGGATATAGCCAACACCGGCCGCAAGGACGAGGGCAGCAAGATCAACATGTTCTCCTACTGGGAGGGCGCCGGCGGCAACGCCGCGTACTTTGACAACATCGGGCACGGCGAGGTATTTGCCAACACGCTGACCGGCGTGAACAAATGGCCGCTGAAATACGCTGTGGATCAGTTGGGCGAAAACGACCGCGGCGATCGCGGCATCGCCATCATCCTGCGCCTGTATATCGACCGGACGGATGGCACTACGTCGGAGCCGCTGCGCATCAACCAGGCCTATCTGCTCGGGTACGAGGACGGGTACGAAGATGGTGGCGACCACTATACAACACCCGGCTCTGACGATGGCTCGAACGATGGGCAGAGCGCCTTCCCGTGGCTGATCGTCGGCATCGTCGTCGCAGCGGCGGCGGGCGCGGCGGTGGCCGTGATCCTGCTCAAACGCAAAAAATAACAGGTCTCACAGACAAAACAAAGCCCCGGAACACTCCGGGGCTTTCGTTTGTGTACGAGGAAAAGGGGTCTTCGATCAGCGCTTGCTGAACTGCGGAGCACGACGTGCGGCTTTGAGGCCGTACTTCTTACGCTCTTTCATTCTCGGGTCGCGGGTGAGGAACCCGGCCTTTTTCAGCACGCTGCGCAGCGCTTCACTGTCATATTGCAGCAGCGCGCGGGAAATGCCGTGACGGATGGCGCCGGCCTGACCGGTCACACCGCCGCCGGCGACGCGGCATTCGATATCGAACTTGTCGCCGAGGCCGGTCAGCGTCAACGGCTGACGGGCGATCACTTTCAGGGTTTCAAGGCCGAAGTATTCTTCCATGTCGCGGCCGTTGATGGTGACCTTGCCGGTCCCGTTATACAGACGCACGCGGGCAACGGATTTTTTTCTGCGTCCGGTTCCGTAAAAATACGGTCTGGTATTGTAATCCATCTCTTCTGCCTCCCCTTAAATGTCCAGAACTTCTGGCTTCTGGGCCTGATGCGGATGCTCGGCGCCGGCCACGACGCGCAGGCGGGTCAGCGCCTGACGGCCGAGGGTGTTATGCGGCAGCATACCGCTGACGGCCAGCTCCATCGCCTTTTCGGGACGGGTCGCCATGAGGGTGGCGTAATCCGTCTCTTTCAGGTGGCCGATCCAGCCGGTGTGGCGCCGCCACATCTTCTTTTCCAGCTTTTTGCCGGTCAATACAGCCTGAGCGCAGTTGATGATGATCACATGATCCCCGCAGTCAACGTGGGGTGTAAAGGTCGGTTTCTGTTTGCCGCGCAGCAGCGTGGCCGCCGTGACCGCCACCCGGCCGAGGGGCTTGCCAGCCGCGTCGATGACGTACCACTTCCGGTCGACCTGGCCGGCTTTTTCCATAAACGTGGTCATGATATTGCCTCCTGTTTTCGAACTTTTCTTCTTGACAGCGTGATAGATGATAACACACGCGTTTTTTCTTGTCAACCCCAAAACCGCCGATTTTTTAATTTACAGCGCTGTTTCTCTCTTTTTCTCTCGTTTTTACTTTGTTTTTCTCGTATTCTCGCTTGCCGTTCGATTTTTTCAAAGAACGGCGGCCAATGCCGCCATCTGCGCCAGCGTCAGCTGTTCGGCCCGGGCGGCAGCCGGCAGGGAAAGCTGCCGCAGCGCCTGCGCGACGGCCGTTTTATCGTACCCGCCGGCCTGCAAGGCGTTGCACAGCGTCTTGCGGCGTTGGCCGAACGCCGCCCGCACGACGGCGAACAGCTTGTCCGGGTCGGTCTCTACCGGCGGGCGGGGCCGGATATGCAGCGAGATGGCCGTGCTGTCAACCTTCGGAGCCGGCAGAAAGCTGCCGGCTGACACACGGAACAGTTTTTCCGGTGCGGCGTAGTACGCGACCGCCAGCGTCACGGCGCCGCTTTCCCGGGTACCGGGCTGTGCGCACAGACGGTCGGCCGCCTCTTTCTGCACCAGCACCGTCACGGTCTGCACCGGCAGCCGGCTTTCCAGCAGCCGCATGATCAGCGGCGAGGTGATATAATACGGCAGGTTGGCGCACACCGCCGCCGGGCCGGCGCCCTTTTCCCGCAGCAGCGCCGCCAGATCCATCTGCATGGCGTCCCCGTATATCACTTCGACGTTCGGGCAGTCGGCCAGCGTCTCGGCCAGCACCGGGCGCAGCCGTTCGTCCAGTTCGACGGCGAGCACCCGCCCGGCGCGCTGCGCCAGCTCCCGGGTCAGTACGCCGATCCCGGGACCGATCTCCAGCACCGTCCCCTCCGGGCCGACCCCGCAGGCCTGCGCCATGCGGGGGCACACCGACGGATTGATCAGAAAGTTTTGTCCCAGCGCCTTGGAAAAAGAAAACCCGTGCCGGGTCAACAGGCTTTCCACGTATGCTTTGTCGGTCAGGGCAGGCATCCTCCGCCCTCCTTTGCAGAAAAATATCGAAAATGGTCTTGCGGAAATATCCCGAATAAGGTAATATAGTAGATAATATAACTCATTTGTTTATCAACAAACGGAGGCTGTTTTTTATGGACCGGCGTGACAAACACAATTATTATCTGGACATCGCACAAACCGTCACGGAACGCGGCACCTGCCTGCGCCGCAACTTCGGCGCCATCATCGTCAAAAACGATCAGATCATCTCCACCGGGTACACCGGCGCACCCCGCGGCCGCCGCAACTGCTGCGACCTGGGCACCTGCCTGCGGGAGAAACTGAACATTCCCCGCGGCGAGCGGTACGAACTGTGCCGTTCCGTGCACGCGGAGGCCAACGCCATCATCCACGCGGCGCGCAACGATATGCTCGGCGGCGTGCTGTATCTGGTCGGCGTCGACGCCAAGACCGGCCAGCTGGTGGAAAACGCCAGCCCCTGCTCGATGTGCCGCCGCCTGATCATCAACGCTGGGATCCGCACCGTCATCGTGCGCAATTCGGCGGACGCCTACACGGAATACGACGTGCAGGACTGGGTCCTGCACGATCTGTCGCTTGACGGCGTCTCAGGCTATTAAAGGCGGAAGCGTTTGTTGACCTTCCGGCGCCGGCGGGACCGGTTGTACCACAGGTTGAGCAAAAGGTACCCCACAATCAGCAGCACGACCAGACCGACGGCCAGCCACGTCCACCGCGAGGTCAGAATCTTCAGCACCTTGTTTTCCCACAGGTCGAGCAGCGTGCTTTTTTCCAGGCTCTGGCCGGCGACCAGTTCGCTCTCGCCGATCTTGCGGTCCTCGTTGAGGAACAGTTCCACCTTGCCGAGCACCTGTCCCTTGGTTACCGGCGCGGCGATGTCCGGCTGATAGAGCGTTACCTGCCGGCGCACCATGTCGCTTTCGATCTCGTTGGCCACGACGGAGGCTACCTCGTTGAGGGCGACCAGCGCCACGGCGTCCGTCTCCCACGCGAGAGAGACCGGCATTTTGGCGATCACTTCGTTTTTACTCAGCAGCGTTTTGTAGGAGAAGGCCGAGAAGCCCCATTGCAGCAGCTGCCGGGCCTGTGTAAAGTAGGCGCCGGTCTGGCTGCGGGGCACGCCCATGATGATGGCCAGGTATTCGTACCCGCCGTCGGCCGCGACGACCGCCACGTTTTGCAGGTAGTCGTCCCCGCCGGTCCCGCAGCGGCCGTACCGGGCCTTGCCGTAATAATATTCCGACGTGGAGCGCAGCAGGGCGTTGGTGTTCTCCCACCCGCGCGTATCTCCGCCCTTGACGGGGTGTACCGTCACGTACGGCTGGCTCATCATGTCGCGCAGCACCGGGTCGTCGGCCGCCAGCCGCATCAGCGTATACAGGTCCCGGGCGGATTGCACGCTGCGCGCGTCGTCCTCGCCGGTGACGTTGGTGAACGTCGTATGGGTGCAGCCGGCCTGCGCGATCATCCGGTTCATCCCCTCCACAAACGCCTCCACACTGCCGCTGAGCGTCTGCGCCAGCGTTACCGCGGCGTCGGCCGCCGTCTGCACCATGCAGACGGAAAGCAGGTCGCGCAGCGTCCATTCTTCGCCGAAGGCCATGGACGCGGTGCCCAGCCCGGTGCCGGTGACGTAATGGTTGAACAGCGTCTTGCTGTACGCGCCGGTCACGGCGTCCATATCCAGCCCCTGCTGCCCGATGCACTGCATGGCGTACACGCCGACGGCCACGCGCAGCAGCGCGCCGGTCTGGTAGGCGGCGTCGGCGTTCTTTTCGTATAAGATCACGTCCTGCTCCGGCAGCACGCCGAGGTAGACCAGCATAGCGGACGGGGCCGTCAAATCGTCCTCCTGCGGATAGGTGTACAACACCGCCGCTCCGGCTGAAAAACGCGGCCCGAGCAGCAGCAGGACCGCCGCTATGCAAAGGCAGACAGATGCGACGCGACGCTTCACACGGATCCCCCTCCTTCGGTCGGAATACAGCCGGTCCGGCTGTCTGTATGGTCTATTATATCATGTTTTTCCGTTTGACACCACCATATTTTCTGTTTTTTTCGGAGGCTTTTGTATGATTTACGTCACCGGCGACGTACACGGGGATGTTTCCCGGTTCCGCGCGGCGGCCCGCCGCCTGAAAAAAGGCGACGTGCTGGTCGTCTGCGGCGACTTCGGGCTGTTGTGGGACGGCAGCAAGAAGGAACAGCGCCGTCTGCGCCGTCTGGCCCGCCGGCGGTATACCGTCGCCTTTCTGGACGGGCAGCATGAAAATTACGACCTGCTGGCCGCCTATCCCGAAGCGGAATGGAACGGCGGCCGCGTGCAGCAACTGGCACCGAATATCGTGCATCTGCTGCGCGGAGAACTGTATACTATTGAAGGCAAGCGCTGCTTTGCATTCGGCGGCGGCGAAAGCGAATCGCCGGAATGGCGCACACAGGCCGGTGCCGGCTGGGAGCAGGCTGTCCCGACCGAAGAGCAGCTGCGCGGCGGCATGCAGACGCTGGAGCGGGCCGGCTTTGCGGTGGATTACGTGTTTACCCACGAACCGTCCGCCCGGGTGCGCACTTTCTTCGGCCCGGCCGCGGACCTGACCGACGGACTCGGCCTGTACTTCAACTGGGTAGAACAGCATACAACCTTCCGGCACTGGTACTTCGGCTGCATCCATAAGGACAAGCAGCTGTCGCGCAAATACACGGCGTTGTTTTTGCAGATCCGCCCGGTGGAGGATGCGCCATGACCTATACCGTCTCTCCCATGACGCAGGCGGATCTGCCGGCGCTGGCCGCGTTGGAACGCATCTGCTTTTCCGAACCGTGGAGCGCCGACGCCCTGCGGGAGGAGCTGGACAACCCTCTCGCGCTGTTCCTGACCGCCCGCACCGCCGCCGGTGAGCCGGCCGGATACGTCGGGCTGCACCTGATCCCGCCGGAGGCGTTCATGGCCAACCTGGCCGTCTTCCCGGCCCACCGCCGCCGCGGCGTGGCCCGGCTGCTGCTGCGGCAGGCAATCGCCCGCTGCGCCGCCGCCTGTGTGACGCGCCTGGCGCTGGAGGTGCGGGCCGGCAATACCGCCGCCATCGCCCTGTATACCGCCTGCGGCTTTGTGCAGGACGGGCGGCGGCCCGGGTTTTACTCCCGGCCGACCGAGGATGCGCTGCTGCTTTCGCTGCCGGTGAAAAAAGGGCTTTTCGGCGGGCCGGAAATGTGATACAATAAGAAAAACTGACAAAAAGCAAGGAGGCGCCCCCGCATGGCAAAAATCATTGCGGCCGTCAACCAGAAAGGCGGCGTCGGCAAAACGACGACGGTGGTCAATCTTTCCGCCGCGCTGGCGCTGCTGGATAAAAAAGTGTTGATCGTCGACCTCGACCCGCAAGGCAACGCCACGAGCGGTATCGGCATTGCCAAAAGCGGTCTGGCCTTTTCGGCGTACGACCTGCTTATCGGTACCGTCCCGCCCGAACAGGCGGTGCTGCACACCGCCTTTCCCCGGCTGGACATCGTGCCGACCAGCATGCGCATGGCCGGCGCGGAGATCGAACTGGTGGACGTTCCCCGGCGGGAAAGCCGCCTGAAAGCGGCGCTGGCCGCCCTGCGGGACGCCTACGATTATATCGTGATCGACTGCCCGCCGTCGCTCGGGCTGCTGACCCTCAACGCCCTGTGCGCGGCCGACACGCTGCTCGTGCCCATCCAATGCGAGTTTTTCGCGCTGGAAGGGCTCTCCCAGCTGATGAGCACGGTGCGGCAGGTCAAGCGGCTGTACAACCCCGCGTTGGAGCTGGAAGGCGTGCTGATGACCATGTACGACGGCCGGATGAACCTGACGCAGCAGGTGGTCGGCGAGGTCAAAAAGTTCTTCCCCCGTAAAGTGTTCGCCACGCCGATCCCCCGCACCGTCCGGCTGGCGGAGGCGCCGGGGTACGGCCAGCCCATCCAGTATTACGATAAAGGCTCCAAAGGCGCCGCCGCGTACGAGCAGGTCGCCCGCGAGCTGCTGTCCCACCGATAAAGAAGGAGGTCTGTGTCCATGGCTGTAAAAAAAGGCGGCCTCGGCCGCGGGTTGGAAGCCCTGTTTGCCGATAACGCCACCGATGCGCAGGGCCAGACGGTCACGCTGCGCCTGTCCGAGATCGAGCCCAACCGGGATCAGCCGCGCAAGCAGTTCGATCCGGCCGCCCTGCAGGAGCTGGCGGATTCCATCAAAGCGCACGGCGTGCTGCAACCGCTGCTGGTGCGCCCGCAGGCAGGCGGCGGCTATCAGCTGGTAGCGGGGGAACGCCGTTTCCGCGCCGCCCGGCTGGCCGGGCTGACCGAGGTGCCCGTCGTCGTGCGCGAGATGGACGACCGGGAGACCGCCGCCGTCACCCTGATCGAAAACCTGCAGCGGCAGGATCTCAACCCGCTCGAAGAGGCGGCCGGCTACCGTCAACTGATGCAGCAGTTCGGCCTGACGCAGGAGGAAACGGCGGACGCCGTCCATAAATCCCGCCCGGCCGTCACCAACGCGCTGCGCCTGCTGGCGTTGCCCGAACCGGTGTGCGAGATGGTGCGCGACGGGGCTCTTTCCGCCGGGCACGCCCGCGCGCTGCTGGCCTTTGATTCTCCCGAACAGCAGCTGCTCGCGGCGCAGACGGCCGTTGCCCAGGGCCTGTCGGTCCGTCGGGTGGAGCAGCTGGCCAAAGCCGCCAGGGCCGCCCGCGCCGAAAAAAAGCCGCGGCCGGTCACTCTGTTCAGCCGCGACAGCTATTATCAGGAAGTGGAGCTGGCCCTGCACGAGCGGCTCGGCCGCAAGGTGCGCGTGCGCGACACCGGCAAGGGCGGCCAGCTGCAGATCGACTTCTATTCCAGGGAGGATTTGCAGGCTCTGCTGGAAGCGCTGCAAAAGATGGGCTCCCTCTGAACTCCATACCGCAACAAACCGGCGGTGCACTGTGTGCGCCGCCGGTATCGCATTGTTTTGCATGAGCCGCGCCGCGGCTCATTTTTTTTATGTCGGGGTCGTTGGTCCTGTCCAGCAGATAGTCGACGGAGACCTGATAATACTCCGCCAGCTTGAGCAGCACCTCCGCGGTCAGGGAAATGACGCCGGTCTCGTATTGAGAATAGGTGTTCTGGGAAACGTTCAGCACGGCCGCGATGTCTTTTTGCCGCAGATCCCGGTCCTCTCTCACATCACGGATATGGCGAAAAATCATGCTCATCACCTCATAATTATTATGAGGTATCTGCCACAAAGATATTTGACATTTATCTGTAATACAGATATAATGGGGCGGTAATCCACTGGGTAAATCTTATTGAACCAATAAAAATGGAAGGGGAAAGATGGTAAAATGAAACGGAAAATTATGGAGTATTATAATACTTATCCTTTGGATTTTATTGAGCAAATTAACCCTTTTTATCACTATACGTCTTTTAATGGATTTAAAAATATCATCGAAACGAACAAATTAAGATTTACGAACCGTTTGTTCCTCAATGATTACAGCGAAGGAAAATACATCCTTTTTCTCTGCAAAGAAAAAGCGGATTTTTTATTTGAGCAAAATAATAAATTCAAACAGCGTTTTTTGGAAAAATGTGAAGAACGGATTGATAAAGTAGGAACAGATCCTTTCCAGTTTTATCAATGCAGTTTCACTACCGACGGCGACAATTTGCCTATGTGGAATTACTATGCCGGCAACGGCGGTATCAATTTAGAGTTTAACGGGGTTGTCGTCCGCGACTATTATTCCGAAAAAGCCGGGCAAAAATCAACGGTTTTCAATTGCGGACTTGTCATTTATGAAGAAGAAAAACAATTGGAAATTGCAAAAAAGATAATATCGGATTTTTCTGCAAAAAGCACCGCCGCAAATATGGAGGAAGTTCTTGATTTATTGATCAAAAAACTGACATACGCTGGAATCTTTTTCAAATCAAAAAGTTATGAAACGGAAAAAGAATACCGGATCGCATTTGAATTGTTTTCAGAGGATGGAAATCTGAACGACTTCCGGACCAAGTCGACGCATTACCAAATTGACGTGATGTATTCGCACGGTTTAATTGTTCCTTTTGTGGATGTTTATTTTGATAGACGCGCATTAAAAAGCATTACGGTTCCCAATTTGGTAACAGAAAAAGAGCGGGAAGCATTAAGGCTCTTCTTAAGCGCGAACAATTATGAGTGTATTGAAAAAATAAACGTATCAAAAATAACGAAAAGATTTTAAGGAGTAGTTATATGTCTTACAAAATCTACATGGTTCCAGGCATTGTTGAGACCGAAGTCACAACTGAAGTAACAGATGACGGCGAATCAAAAAGTTTTTCAGGCAGAGGCACTTTGTCTTTTTGGTCAACCGGTTTTTGCATACAAGACGCCAACGGAACCCCGATAATTGAACGAAGGGTCAAATGCGCCCATTGGAAGTTGAAAGAAGAGAAGCAATACAACTGGGCATTCCATACGAACACGTTTTCACTAACATTTTCAGATCAGCTTTGGTATAATTGGGTTAATGATGATTCTACTGATGAAGACGAAGATGATGTTCACTTTTGGTCTAAAAACGACTGGATTTCTACTACATCTGATGATAACCGTGACACATTAGACGATGATTTATGCTTCATATCTTTGGAAGCCCCTAACAGTGAGCAAATACAATATATTACAAACGCATGTCATGAAATCAATGCTGAAAACGATCGGCTCTATACTTTAAAAGCTCCGGAGGAAGACAGACTTGTCAAAATTGTGAAAAGAAAACATTACAATGCTTTTTTAAGCTTTTTGATAAAAAAGACGAATAATTCGTTTTTGCGTAATGAGGAATTAACATGTATTTATTCCAATTTGACAGAGTTTTATTTTGGACGAATCTCAACTGATTTAAAATGGGGATGGATGATAGGATATTTTGAACTGGAAGTTGCCCCTTTTAACAAAGTATTTGATTTGCTAAAAAACTATTTAGCCGCTACGATTGATCAGGCCCGAACTCACTATGAAGACATTCCCCTGTCCTATAGTTATATCGTATGGCAAGCGTTGGCGGATGTTGCTACCGATTATTATGCGGAAGAGTTTGCCAAGAAACATAGCGGCGACTTTTTCACCATAGACGATATGGCAAAGGAATTGACAAGGGAAAATTGCAGCGACGGAGAGCTGATGCAGGCCGTTTATTACTTGTTTAAGCACAATCCGGAAACGAAAAACTTCTTCGAACTGCACGATCAGTTGGTAGAGGCCTGCAAAAAAGAGCAGGAAC
>JAFWVC010000021.1 GCA_017518415.1 Clostridia bacterium | reverse complement strand
CTCCTTTTATCTAACCTTTTCTATAATGATTTTTTCAAGGACACTTCTATTTTACCAATTCTCCTTCAAAAAAGCAAGTACTTTATGAAGAAAATCGATAATCAGGAGCTCTTTTTGGTGCGCTGTGCGATCAGGTTTTCGGCCACGTTCTTCGGAACCTCCGCATAATGGCTGGGTTCCATCACGTACTGGCCGCGACCCTGTGTGCAGGAACGCAGGTCAGTCGCGTAGCCGAACATCTGGGACAGCGGGACCATGGCCGTGATCTGCTGGGCGCCGGCAATGGCTTCCATACCCTGGATCAGGCCGCGGCGGGAGTTGATGTCGCCGATGACGTCGCCCATATATTCCTCCGGAACGGTGACGACGACTTTCATGATCGGCTCCAACAGCACCGGGTCGGCCTTCTTCATTGCCTCTTTGAAGGCGATGGAGCCGGCAATCTTGAACGCCATCTCGGACGAGTCGACCTCGTGATACGAACCGTCGTACAGCGTGACCTTGACGTCTACCACGGGGAAGGAGGCCAGCGTACCGGCCATCATAGCGCTCTGGATACCTTGATCGACCGGGCCGATATATTCCTTCGGGATGGCGCCGCCGACGACGGCGTTGACAAACTCGTATCCCTTACCGGTTTCATTCGGCTCGATCTTGATCTTGACGTGGCCGTACTGGCCGCGGCCGCCGGATTGACGCGCGTATTTGTAGTCCATATCGGCAGGCTTGCGGATCGTCTCTTTATAAGCGACCTGCGGGGCGCCGACGTTGGCTTCTACCTTGAACTCGCGCAGCAGGCGGTCCACGATGATCTCCAGGTGCAGTTCGCCCATACCGGCGATAATGGTCTGGCCCGTTTCCTCATCGGTATAGGTGCGGAAGGTCGGGTCTTCCTCCGCCAGTTTGGACAGGGCAATGCCCATTTTCTCCTGGCCGGCCTTGGTCTTCGGTTCGATCGCCACGCGGATGACGGGCTCCGGAAAATCCATCGATTCGAGGATGACCGGGAACTTTTCATCGCACAGCGTGTCGCCGGTCGTCGTGTTCTTCAAGCCCACGGCAGCCGCGATATCGCCGGCATAGACCGTTTCGATATCCTGGCGGTGGTTGGCGTGCATTTGCAGGATACGGCCGAGCCGCTCGTTGTTGTCCTTGCAGGAGTTATACACCGAGGAGCCGGCGTTGATCGTGCCGGAGTACACGCG
The DNA here is from genome assembly GCA_017518415.1 of Clostridia bacterium. GTDB lineage: Bacteria > Bacillota > Clostridia > Oscillospirales > Acutalibacteraceae > RGIG6098. Next base: position 45,574 of record JAFWVC010000021.1, on the reverse strand, counting down.
GAAGAAGCACAACTTGCCCACGAACGGGTCGGTCGCGATCTTGAAAGCAAGCGCGGCAAACGGCTCCGTGTCGGAGGAGTGGCGTTCCACCTCTTCGTTCGTCCGGGGATCGACGCCCTTGATGGACGGTACGTCCAGCGGGGAGGGCATATAATCCACGATCGCGTCCAGCAGCTTCTGTACGCCTTTGTTGCGGTAGGAAGTACCGCACACGACGGGCACCATCTCGTTGGCAATGGTTGCCTTGCGGATGGTGGTTTTGATTTCTTCGAGGGAAAGTTCCTCGCCGGCAAAGTATTTTTCCATCAGCGCTTCGTCCAGTTCGGCGACCGATTCGATCAGCTGCTCATGGTACTTCTGGGCAAGTTCCTTCATGTCGTCCGGAATCTCTTCCACACGCATGTCTTTTCCCATCTCATCATAATAGACGTCGGCCTTCATTTCCAGCAGGTCGATGATGCCGCAGAAGGTATCCTCGGCGCCGATCGGCAGCTGGATCGGTACGGCGTTGCATTTCAGACGGTCTTTCATCATCTGGACGACGCGATAGAAATCGGCGCCCATGATGTCCATCTTATTGACGTACGCCATGCGCGGCACCTTGTACTCGTCCGCCTGCCGCCAAACCGTTTCGGATTGGGGCTCCACGCCGCCCTTGGCACAGAAAACGGTGACCGAGCCGTCCAGCACGCGCAGCGAGCGCTGCACTTCGACGGTAAAGTCCACGTGGCCCGGGGTGTCGATGATGTTGATACGATGCTGCTTCCAGAAGCAGGTCGTAGCGGCGGAAGTGATGGTGATGCCGCGCTCCTGTTCCTGCGCCATCCAGTCCATCGTGGCCGCACCGTCGTGCGTCTCGCCGATTTTGTGGTTGATGCCGGTGTAATACAGGATCCGTTCGGTCGTAGTGGTTTTACCGGCATCGATGTGAGCCATGATGCCGATGTTGCGGGTCTTTTCCAATGAGACTTGTCTGGCCATACTTGTCCTCCTAGTTTACAAACAGACACAAAGGGTTTTCGAAAAGGAAAAGTGACCTTACCATCTGTAGTGGGCAAACGCGCGGTTGGCTTCCGCCATCTTGTGCGTGTCTTCACGCTTTTTGGCGGCGCCGCCGACGCCGTTGATGGCGTCCAGAATCTCCGCGGCCAGACGCTCTTTCATCGTACGCTCGGAACGGCTGCGGGAATAGTTGGTCAGCCAACGCAGACCGAGCGTCTCCCGGCGCTCCGGACGCACTTCCATGGGAACTTGGTAGGTCGCACCGCCGACGCGGCGGGCCTTGACCTCCAGCTGCGGCATCACATTCTCCATGCACTGTTCGAAGACTTCCAGGGGATCCTTTCCGGTCTTCTCCTTAATGATGTCAAATGCACCGTACACGATTTTTTGAGAAACTCCGCGTTTCCCGTCGAGCATGATGTTGTTGATTAAACGGGTAACCAGCTTGGAATTGTAAAGCGGGTCGGGCAAAACATCGCGTTTTGCAACAGAACCTCTTCTCGGCACTTTACTTCCCTCCTTCACATAAATGATATCATCGGTACTCGAAAGCGACATACTTCCGTCGGCCGATCCAGAGGCTCCCTATATTTGAAGAGCCGCTGCATCGCAGCCGCATGTGAAAAATGTCTTACTTTTTGGCGCCAGCCTTGGGACGTTTCGCACCGTACTTGGAGCGGGCCTGCATTCTCTTGGTCACACCCTGCGTGTCGAGCGTACCGCGAATGATGTGGTAACGCACGCCGGGCAGGTCCTTGACACGGCCGCCGCGGATCAGTACGACGCTGTGCTCCTGCAGGTTATGGCCTTCACCCGGAATGTACGAGGTAACCTCGATACCGTTCGACAGGCGGACACGGGCCACTTTACGAAGAGCAGAGTTCGGTTTCTTCGGGGTAGAGGTTTTTACGACGGTGCAGACACCGCGCTTTTGCGGAGAGTTCTGATCGATCGGGGTACGCTTTTTCGCGTTCCAGCCTTTCAGCAGAGCGGGGGCTTTCGCCTTCTTTTCCAGATCCTCTCTCCCTTTGCGGACCAGTTGGTTGAACGTTGGCAATGATCACACCTCCTTCGGAAGATATTCTGTGGGCCTATGCGCCTGAAACGCATATTTCCACGGAGAATCACTATACCACAAGCGCAACGGGATTGTCAAGGACTTTTTGAAAATAATTTCAAAAAAGAGCAAATATTTTTATTATATAAAGGAAAACCCCGGGCGAACGCATTCGCCCGGGGCTTTTTGCCGCTTGTGCGGATTATTTCTTGCTGTACAGTTCGCCCAGCCGGCGCAGATGCTCGTAACGGTCAGCCGCGTCTTTTTCGGCCTGCGTAAACAGCGCCTCGGCGCGCTCCGGGAAGGAGCGGGTCAGCGAGTTGTAACGCACCTCGCCCATGATGAAGTCGCGGTAGGCGACCGTCGGCTCCTTGCTGTCAAGCGTGAAGGCGTTTTCGGCCTTGCGCGGATCGAAGCGGTAGGTGTGCCAGTAACCGGCCTCCACCGCTTTCTTCTCTTCCGTCTGGGAGATGCCCATGCCGCCCTTGATGCCGTGATTGATGCAGGGCGCATAGCAGATGATCAGCGACGGGCCCGGATACGCTTCGGCTTCCTGAATGGCCTTGATGGTCTGGTTCATGTCGGCGCCCATCGACACCTGCGCCACATAGACGTAGCCGTAGCTCATCGCAATGGCGCCGAGGTCTTTCTTCTTGACGCCCTTGCCGGCCGCGGCAAACTGAGCCACCGAGCCGATCGGGGTCGCCTTGGAGGACTGACCGCCGGTGTTGGAGTACACTTCGGTGTCGAACACCATGATGTTGACATCCTCGCCGGAAGCCAGCACGTGGTCCAGACCGCCGAAGCCGATGTCATACGCCCAACCGTCGCCGCCGAACATCCAGAAGGACTTTTTGACCAGCATGTCGCGCGCTTTGTACGCTTCTTCAATCTCGGGCTTCAGGTCACACTTGCAGTTCTTGCTCAGATCCTCCAGCAGCGGGACCAGCTTGTCAGCCGCGGCCTGCGAGGCGGCGGCGTCATCCTTGCCGGCCAGCCATTCCGCGGCGGCAGCGCGCAGTTCTTCTTTGCCGGCCTTTTCGGCGATATCCTTCATCAGGTCGGTCAGGCGGTTGCGGCGGGCGGTGACGCCCAGGAACATACCGTAGCCGTATTCGGCGTTGTCTTCAAACAGGGAGTTGGCCCAGGCCGGTCCGTGCCCCTTCTTGTTGACGGTGTAGGGGGTGGAGGGGGAGGAGCCGCCCCAGATGGACGAACAGCCGGTGGCGTTGGCGATATACATCCGGTCGCCGAACAGTTGGGTGACCAGTTTGGCATACGGGGTTTCACCGCAGCCGGCGCAGGCACCCGAGAACTCCAGCAACGGCTGACGGAACTGGCTGCCTTTGACGGTGGAGGCCTTGAACTTGTCGGCCACCTCCTGCTTATCCGGCAGGGCGATGCCGTACAGGAAGCCTTCCTCCTGTTCCAGCTGGCTGTCGAGCGGCTTCATGGTCAGCGCTTTGGCGCCCTTCATGCCGGGGCAGACGTTGGCGCAGGAGCCGCAGCCGGTGCAGTCGAGCACCGAAACGGTCATCGCAAACTGATAGCCCGGCATACCGGTAGCCGGTTTGGTCTTCTGGCCGGCCGGAGCTTTTTTGGCCTCTTCTTCATTGAGGATGACCGGGCGGATGCAGGCGTGCGGGCAGACCAGCGAGCAGAAGTTGCACTGGATGCAGTTGGCGGGATCCCACTCCGGCACGTCGACGGCGATGCCGCGTTTTTCGAAAGCGGCGGAGCCCAGCGGCACGGTGCCGTCCGCATCTTTCACGAAAGCGGAAACCGGCAGCTTGTCGCCCTTCTGCGCGTTGACGGGCAGAAGGATGTTGTTGATGTAATCGCGGATCTCTTCACGCCCGCCGACAACGGCCTTTTCCGTAATCTGGTCTTCGGCTTTGGCCCACTGCTTCGGCACGTCGACCTTGCGGACCTCGCGGATGCCGCGGTCAATGGCGTCATGGTTCATCTTGACGATGGCTTCGCCCTTCTTGGCGTAAGACTTGGTCGCCGCCTCTTTCATAAAGGTGACGGCCTGCTCCGTCGGGATGACCTTGGCCAGTTTGAAGAAAGCAGCCTGCAGGATGGTATTGGTGCGGTTGCCCAAGCCCAGCTCTTTGGCGATATGGGTGGCGTCGATCGTATAGAAGTGGATGCCGTTTTTGGCAATGGTACGCTTCATGGCCGCCGGCAGGTGGGTTTCCAGTTCTTCGGCGTTCCAGGAGCAGTTGAGCAGGAAGATGCCGCCCTTCTTGACGTCGCCGACCATGTCGTATTTGTCGACGTAGGACGGGTTATGGCACGCCACAAAGTCTGCCATGTTGACGAAGTAGCTGGACTGGATCGGCTTTTTGCCGAAACGCAGGTGAGAAATCGTCACACCGCCGGATTTTTTGGAGTCATACGCAAAGTAGCCCTGCGCGTACATATCGGTATGGTCGCCGATGATCTTGATGGAGTTCTTGTTGGCGCCGACGGTACCGTCGGAACCCAGACCCCAGAACTTGCAGGAGCGGGTGCCCTTCGGCGTGGTATCCAGCGTCTCTTTCACTTTCAGGGACAGATGGGTCACGTCGTCTTCAATACCGATGGTAAAGCGCTTTTTGGCACGGGTCTTTTCCATGTTCCGGTATACGGCGAGGATCTGCGAGGGGGTGGTGTCCTTGGAGCCGAGGCCGTACCGGCCGGTATATACCGGCACGCTCTCGAACTTGGAGCCCTTGAGCGCGGCGCATACGTCGAGGAACAGCGGCTCGCCGATGGAGCCGGGCTCCTTGGTGCGGTCGAGCACCGAGATGCATTCCACCGTAGAGGGCAGCGCGGCAATCAGGTGCTTGGCGGAGAAGGGACGGTACAGATGCACCTGCACCAGGCCGACCGCTTCGCCGGCTTTGTTCAGGTGGTCGATGGTTTCGCGGATGGTGTCGCACACCGAGCCCATGGCGATGATGACGTGCTTGGCGTGGCGCGGACCGTAGTAGTTGAACAGTTTATAGTTGGTGCCGATGCGCTCGTTGACCATGTTCATGTAGCCCTCGACCACGGCCGGCATCGCCTCATAATAGGTGTTGGCAGCTTCGCGCGCCTGGAAGAAGATGTCCGGGTTCTGCGCGGTGCCGCGCTGTACCGGATGTTCCGGGTTCAGCGCGTGGGAGCGGAAGCGCTCCACAGCGTCCCAGTCAAGCATCTCGCCCAGATCTTTATAATCCCATACCTGGATTTTCTGGATCTCGTGGGAGGTGCGGAACCCATCGAAGAAATGCAGGAACGGCACGCGGCCTTTGATGGTGGACAGGTGCGCCACGGCGCCCAGGTCCATCACTTCCTGCACGCTGGACGAGCAGAGCATGGCATAGCCGGTCTGCCGGCAGGCGTATACGTCGGAATGATCGCCGAAAATGGAAAGTGCGTGGGAGGCCAGCGCGCGCGCCGACACGTGGATGACGTTGGGCAGCAACTCACCGGCGATTTTGTACATGTTGGGGATCATCAGCAGCAGGCCCTGGGAAGCGGTGTAGGTAGTCGTCAGCGCACCGGCCGCCAGCGAGCCGTGTACCGCGCCGGCCGCACCGGCTTCGGACTGCATTTCCGCCACCTTGACCGGCCGGCCGAACAGGTTCTTTTGCCCGCCGGCAGCCCACACGTCGGTCACTTCCGCCATGACGGAAGAGGGGGTGATGGGGTAGATGGCCGCCACGTCGGTAAACGCATAGGATACATGCGCCGCGGCGTTGTTGCCGTCCATGGTCTTGAACTTTCTTGCCATTGGATATTTTCCTCCTTATACAAAGATAAAATAAAACAAATTAAACGTGTAAAAAAACACCATCGTATATATTATCATATTCCGTCCGCCGTGTCAATGCAAAAACGGAAGGAAAAGCGCCTTTTCGGTAGAAAAAAGCGACCGGCATACAGGAAAAGAGGAGAAAAACGGAACGGGACCCGGGACTTATTTGCTCTTCTCGAAAAGAAAAACCGCTTGACAAACCGGGCGGGCAACGGTAAGATAAAAATATATAGATTGCATTGATTTGTGCAGTCTTTTTTTGCCCTTTATTATCACCGCCGAAAACAGGAGAACGCCATGAACGATCCGAAAGAAAAACTGACGCAGGCTTTTGCCGAAAACCTGACCGCGCTGCGTACCGCCGCCGGTATGACGCAGTTGGAATTGGCAGACAAGCTGCATTATTCCGATAAATCCATCTCCAAATGGGAGCGGGGCGAGGCGTTGCCGGATACCCTCGTGCTTTGGCAGATTGCGCAGATCTTCGGCGTGACGACGGACGACCTGCTGCGGGAACATACGGAAAAGCCGGTGACCTTCAAGGCCTCCGATTATACCAACACGCTCATTGCCATTGTGATGAGCGGTATCGCGATGGTGTCGCTGCTGGTATTCATTATTCTGTGGCTCTGCGGGCATATCGTGTGGCAGGTGTTCCCGATGGCTCTGCCGGTGGCGCTGATCACGCTGGTGGTGCTCAACTCGGTCTGGCGGGGCGGTAAAGGGAACTTCCTGATTGTATCGCTGCTGGTGGGCAGTATCGTGCTGCTGTTGTACTGTCTGTTCTACCCGCAGAGCTTTTGGCAGCTGTTTTTATTGCTGATCCCGGCGGAGCTGCTGGTCTGGCTCGGTTTCCGGCTGAACAGGCATAAAAAATAACGCATTTTCCGTCAGTAGAGCGGCGCGGAGCCGCTCTACTTTTTTTCTTCCGGCAGTAGAACTGTGCGCGTGCACAGGAGAAAACGGAAGGGCAGGAGTAGGTTGCCGGTTTGCGTGCGCTTCTGCTATGATGGAACCGTAAAACAACCGTCATTACCTGCCGAAAGAGAGGAAAACGTGTTATGGAAAGACCGTGGATCATCAGCTGCGAATCAACCGTGGATATGCCGTACGATTATCTGCAGGTCCGGCATATACCGGTGCTGTTTTATTCTTATGTGCTCGACGGGGAGGAGTACCCCGACGACATGATGCGGGATCCGCAGGCGCTGCCCGCATTTTACCGCAGACTGGAGCAGGGAGGCGTTCCCGCGACCTCGCAGCTCAACCAGATACAGTACGAGGAGTTCTGGGAGCCGCTGCTGCAAAAAAGCGACGTGCTGCACGTCGCGTTCGGCACCGGTATGACCGGGTCGTATTACAATGCGGTCAAAGCGGCGGAAGTGCTGCGTGCCAAATATCCGGATCGCCGCCTGATCGTGATCGATTCCACCTGCAGCTGCAGCGGGTACGGTTTGCTGACCGAAATGGCGGCCGACCTGAAGGATGACGGTCAGACGATGGAGCAGGTGGAACAGTGGCTGCTGGAAAACCGCTGGCGGATGCATCACCAGTTTTACACGAGCGACCTGACCTTCTTCCGGCGCAGCGGACGCGTGTCCGGCATAGCGGCAATGATCGGCGGCGTGCTGAAACTGTGCCCGTTGATGCGGCTTAACCGGGCCGGTAAAATCGTGGCGTACGGGCGGGTCCGCGGCCGGCAGGCGGCGCTGCGGGCCACCCTTGACGAGATCGAACGGCATGCGCGGGACCACGCCGATTATCCCGGCCCCTGCGTGGTGGCTCACGCCAATTGTCCGCAGGCGGCGCAGCAGATGCAGCAGGCTATCCGGGAACGGTTCCCGTATATCGGTACGGTGCGTATCTATGATATCGGCAACATTATTGCCTCACACTGCGGGCCGGGTACGGTAGCCGTCTTCTTCATGGGTGACGTGCGCAGGGAGTGACGGACGCGTTCCTTTCGGAAAAAAGCGGAAAGCAATCGGCTTTCCGCTTTTTTGCCGCCCTTTACTTTCGGCGGCGGATTTGCTATACTGGTGGCAGATCGCACACGGGGAGAGACGTATATGCAGCTGACCATGGATACCATCGGGCATGTGGAGACCGACCTGCCCGAAAAGTTCGGCGTTCCGCGGCAAAGCGGCCTGGTGGAGGCCCTGACCGGGCGGATCGTGTTCGACCCGCCGTACCGTCGGCAGGAGGCGCTGCGGGAGATAGAGGGCTTTTCGCATCTTTGGGTGCTGTGGGTGTTTTCCGCCAGCGTCGGGCAGCCGTGGCACTTTACGGTGCGGCCGCCCCGTTTGGGCGGCAACCGCCGCGTCGGCGTGTTTGCGTCCCGCGCGCCGTTCCGCCCGAATCCGATCGGGCTTTCCTGCGTGCGGCTGCTCGGTGTCGACCGGAACGCGCCCGACGGCCCCTGCCTGCTGGTTGCCGGGGTGGATATGACCGACGGCACACCGGTGCTCGACGTCAAGCCCTACGTGCCGGTGACCGATTGCCGCCCGCAGGCGGAGCAGGGCTATACGCGCACGACCCGGCTGCACGCGCTGACCGTTGTGCTGCCGCAGCCGCGGCCGGCATGCCTGCCGGCGGACAAAGAGCAGGCGCTGCGCGGCTTGCTGGCTTCCGACCCCCGGCCGGGGTATGAAGACGACCCCGAAAAGGTATACGGGATGACTTTCGCCGGGTTGCAGATTACGTTCCGTGTGGAAAACGGCTGTGTGCAGGTGTTGCAGATACGGCCTCTTACGTAAAAAGCAAAAAATCAAAAGCCCCTGCCGGGTCCTGGCCGGCAAGGGCTTTTCCTTTACAACGTCAGCAGCGTCAACCACGCCACTCCGGATAGAATCAGCAGGAAAAGAAGATTATAAAGGGCGAACAATTTGAGATATTTGCCGGATTGGCCGGAAAAATGATTGCCGTATTCCCGAAAGGTAATCAGGCTCGCCAGCGAGGCGATGAGTGTTCCGGTACCGCCGATGTTGACGCCTAGCAGCAGCGCCGGCCAGTTATCTGTAAAGGGGGCGAGCAGTACAGCGGACGGCACGTTGCTGATGCACTGGCAGCACAGCAAACTGACCGGGAGCGGCGCCGCCGCCATCCAGCGCGACAATATTTCGTTTATCAGCGGTATGCGAGCCATATTGCCTGCAAAAATAAAGAAAGCGGTGAAGGTCAGCAGCAGGCCGTAATCCACGCGGCACAGGGCCGGCCGGTCCGTGACCAACAGGCACAGAAAAACCGCGGCGGCGGTCCATTGCCAGGGCAGCCAACGCAGCACCGCGACGATAGAAGCGGTGAACAGGACGAAATACAGTGCGGCCCGCGGTTTGCTGGCCAGTGTGGTCGGCCGGCGGTTGAGCGTGACCGGCAGCGGCGGGATGCGCAGGCAAAGCAGGAACAGCAGCAGCGCCGCTGTGATAAAGCAGGGCAGCATCACCCGCATAAAAGAAAACGTCGGGATATGGAACCGATTGTATAAAAACAGGCTTTGCGGGTTGCCGAACGGCGTGATCATGCCGCCCAGGTTGGCCGCCAGATTCTGCAGCAGAAAAGTGACGGCGGCGTATTCGGTATGCCCGGCGGCGGTCAGTACCGCCAGACTCAGCGGCAGAAAGGTCAGCAGCGCCATGTCGTTGGCCAGCAGCATCGAGCCGGCAAAGGTGACCGCCACCAGCGCGACGACGCAGCGGCGCAGCGTATGCAGCCGCATGACCATCGCGTCAGCCATTGAACGGAAAAAGCGGATGCCGCGCAGGGCGCATACCGCCGCGAGGGTGCTGAACAGGCAGGCGAGCGTCCGCCAGTCAAAATACCCGGCGTAGGCGGCGTCGGGAGGGACGGGCAGCATGCTCAGCAGCGCCGCCGTCCAGGCAATCAGCAGTACGACGTTGGCTTTGATGAACTTTTTGACGGATGACAAAAAGATCCCTTCTTCGACGGAAAATCCGCCGGGTGGCCGGCGGCAAAAGGGCAAAGGCGTCCCGGAACGGCGAACCGGTTCCGGGACGGCGGGTCAGTGTTTCAGTTTCTTGATCTCGTATACCGGCTCGCACGTCAGCCGGATGCCGAGCTTTTTGAAGATGCTCACATCCACCGCCGACAACCGCACGGAGGAGTGGGCGTTGAGCGTTTTCAGTTTTTCCAGGCAGGTCAGCGCTTTGGCCGCCGTGGGATCGTTGGCGGCACACACCGCCAGAGCCACGAGTACCTCGTCGGTATGCAGGCGGGGATTGTGGTTGCCGAGATGCTCGGTTTTCAGCTTCTGGATCGGCTCGATGATAGCGGGCGCCAGCAGATTGACGTTGTCGTCGATGCCGGCCAGCGCCTTGAGCGTATTGAGCAGCAGCGCGGAGGAGGCGCCCAGCAGCGGAGTGGTCTTGCCGGTGATGATGGTTCCGTCTTCCAGCTGGATGGCGGCCGCAGGGCGGCCCGTTTCTTCCGCTTTATTCAGTGCGGCGGCGACGACCGGGCGGTCCTCAATCGACAGGCCGGCCTGCTTCATGATCATTTCGGTTTTGAAAACGGCTTCATCGGTAACGGCATACTGCATCCGGCTGCATTGGGTCTCGTAATAACGGCGGATAATCTCCTCGCAGGAAGCCTTGCGGCACACCTCGTCGTCGGTGATGCAGAAGCCGGCCATGTTTACGCCCATATCGGTCGGCGATTTATAAGGGGAATTGCCCATGATCTTTTCGAAAATAGTGCTCAACAGCGGGAAGGCTTCGACGTCCCGGTTATAATTGACGGCCGTTTTGCCGTACGCTTCGAGATGGAACGGGTCGATCATGTTGACGTCATTCAGGTCAGCCGTGGCGGCCTCATATGCCAGGTTGACCGGGTGCTTGAGCGGCAGGTTCCAAATGGGGAAGGTCTCAAATTTGGCATAGCCGGCCTTGACGCCGCGTTTGTACTCATGATACAACTGCGACAGGCAGGTGGCCATTTTGCCGGAACCGGGGCCGGGGCCGGTGACGATGACCAGCGGCCGGACGGTTTCGATATAATCGTTGCGGCCGTACCCCTCGTCGCTGACGACCAGCGACACGTTGGCGGGGTACCCGGCGATCGGGTAGTGCAGATAGACCAGGATGCCGATGTTCTGCAGCCGGCGGCGGAACTTGTCCGCGTTGAACTGGCTGGAATACTGCGTAATGACGACCGAGCCGACATACAACCCCATGCCGCGGAAGGCGTCGATCAGCCGCAGTACGTCGTCATCGTACCGGATGCCGAGGTCGCCGCGGATTTTGTTCTTTTCGATGTCGCAGGCGTTGATTGCGATGACGACCTCCGCTTTGTCGGCCATTTTGGCCAGCATGCGGATCTTGCTGTCCGGTTCAAAGCCCGGTAGTACGCGGGAGGCGTGAAAGTCGTCGAACAACTTGCCGCCAAGCTCCAGATACAGCTTGTCGCCGAACTGCTCGATCCGCTCGCGGATATGGGCGCTTTGCATTTCAATATACTTTTGATTGTCAAACCCGATCTTCATATCCTTCACGCAACTCTCTGATAATATCAATTATGAATATTCTACAATACTTAAAGCGCACTGTCAATAAAGAATCGACGGCAAAACCTCTTTTTTTGCGTTGGCCGGGCGTTTCCTGCAACGAATATGCAGGAATAAACATCAAAAACTGCAAAAACAAAGTTTTTCAGACAACATATTTGAAAAAGACAAGGTTTTTTGCACAAAGTGCTTGCATTTTCCGCAAACACGCGGTATAATGACCCCGAAGATAGAGGCGCGGGCCTTATCAGTAACGTGGCCGCCGGCGAAAAAGCGCCGCACGCGAAAGGAAGTCCCGCCGAAATCCGTACCGGCTTTTTCCGGTACGGGTTGGAACGCGACAGAATATGCCGCGGGCTGTCACAAAAAATTGTGGAGAGCTATCGCATGTTGAAAAACGGTCCCCGGCCGCTGTACGGGGACGCCGTCTGGACTGCGGGCGCCGCGGTCCTTTTTGTTTTTCAAATGCCGGAAGCCTTCCCGGAAAGAAGGGTGTTTTTGTCATGAAAAAGAAGATCCTTTTGCTGGCCACGGTGGTGCTGCTGTGCGTCATGTGCACCGTTACCGTCGCGGCGGAAGGGGGAGAGGCTGCCGCCTCCAACCCGTTCATCGGCACTTTTTGGTCACTGGTGCCGCCGCTGGTCGCCATTGTGCTGGCGCTGATTACCAAGGAGGTGTACAGCTCGCTGTTTGTCGGCATTCTGGTCGGCGCGTTGTTTTACAACAATTTCAACGTCGTCGGCACGGTGGATTCCGTGGTGCAGCAGGGGCTGATCGGCGCCGTGTCCGGCACGGCCGGCATCTTCGTGTTTCTGGTAGTGCTGGGCATCCTCGTGGCGCTGATCAACCGCGCCGGCGGCTCGGCCGCCTTTGGCCGCTGGGCGCAGAGGCATATCAAAACCCGCACCGGCGCCATGCTGGCCACCTTTGTGCTGGGCGTACTGATTTTTATCGACGACTATTTCAACTGCCTGACCGTCGGCTCGGTCATGCGGCCGGTGACCGACTCACACAAGATCAGCCGCGCTAAACTGGCGTATCTCATCGACGCGACGGCCGCCCCCATCTGCATGATTGCGCCGATCTCGTCATGGGCCGCCGCCGTATCGGAATATACCTCCGATGTGACGACCGCCTCCGGAGAGCACGTGTCCAGCCTGGCGTTGTTCTGCAAGGCGATCCCCTATAATTTCTACTCGCTGCTGACGCTGGTGTTCATCGTGGCCATCGCGCTGATGAAGTTCGACTTCGGCCCGATGAAGAAGCATGAGCGCAACGCCGCCGCCGGCGACCTGTTCACCTTCGGCAAAGAGGTGATCGGCAAAGAAGATGAGGAAAATACGAAGGTCAACGCCAAGGGCCGCGTGATCGACCTGCTGCTGCCGGTGGTGGTGCTGATCCTCGTGGCGGTGCTGTCGCTGGTCTACGTCGGCGGGTTCTTTGACGCCGACTCGTCCGTCTATCATGATTTTATCGGCGCGTTCGGCGATACCGATGCCACCGTCGGCCTGCCTCTGGGCGGCATCGTGGTGTTGGTGCTGACCGCAGTGTATCTGATCGCCCGCCGTCTGCTGTCCTTCCGGGACGCAATGGCCTGCATCCCCAAGGGATTTATCGCCATGGTCCCCGCCATCCTGATCCTCACGATGGCCACCTCGCTGAAAAACATGACCGCCCTGCTGGATTCCGACGGCTTTGTCAAGCAGGCGCTGGCTGACGCGGGCGCGCTGCAGAACTTTCTGCCGGCCATCATCTTCCTGATTGCATGCGGTATTTCCTTTGCCACCGGCACCTCGTGGGGCACCTTCGGCATCCTGATCCCGATCGTGCTCAACGTCATGCCGGAGGGCAGCGAGCTGATGGTCATCGGTATGTCGGCCTGCCTGGCCGGTTCGGTGTGCGGCGACCATTGCTCGCCCATTTCAGATACCACCATTATGTCCTCTGCCGGCGCACAGTGCGAGCACGTCAACCACGTATCCACCCAGCTGCCCTATGCGCTGACGGTAGCGGCGGTATCCTTTGTGTGCTACGTGTTACCGACTTTGTGCAGAACTGGTTTATTGCCCTGCCGGTTGCCGTGGCGCTGATGCTGCTGACGCTAGTCGTCATCAAGCTGGCGACCCGGAAGGCCGCCGAAGCCTGACCGATCCGTTTGTCCTTTTCCCGGCCGCTCCCCATCCGGAGCGGCCTTTTTTGACAGCATAACGCACAATTTTTCAGACGTTTTTTTGACATTTTTTCCGCTTCGGCGCTTGTATTGTACGGTAAACTGTGCTATAATCAACCGTGGATATACAGCGCCCGGCGTTTGCCGGCCGCGGCATCCCGAATCTATGAAAGAAGGTCTTTTTATGAGCAAACTGATGACCGGCTGTGCTTCTATCGACATATCGCCCCAACCGGGCGTGCGTCTGGCGGGCTACCCGCATTTTCCGCGGCCCAACGTCGGCGTGCATGACCCGCTGATGGCCACCTGCATGTATCTGTCGGACGGGACGACCGAGGTCGCCATTGTGACGATGGATATTCTGTTCTTTTCCAAAAAATATGCGGCGCAGGTGCGTGCCCGCGTCAACCGTCTGTGCGGTATCCCGGAGAAAAATGTGCTGCTGTGCTGCTCGCACACGCACTCCGGCCCCTGGGCGGCCGGCAACCCTGAGCTGGAAGCTACCGCCGGTGACGGCGACGGCGAGCCCGACATCGATCCCGATTACCTCAACTACTTGCTGTATGCGCTGGCCAAGATCGTGATTGAGGCCAAGAAGAGCGCCTTCCCGGGCGAGTTCGGGTACGGCACCGGCCTGTGCGGTGCCGAAAAGGGCGTGGGCGGCAACCGCTGCCGCAAGGACGGTATCACCGACCCGTATGTGTGCGTTACCGCCATCCGTGAGGCGGACACTAAAAAGGTGCGCTGCATCATGACCAACTACGCGCTGCACCCGACCTTCCTGCATGAGGACAGCGAGCTGGTGTCGGCGGATTATCCGAACTACGTGCGGCAGACCGTGATCGAAAAATTCGCCGGCGCGGTCATGGGCTTTGCGCAGGGCGCCTCCGGCGACCAGAGCTCCCGCTATTTCCGTATCGGCCAGTCGTTTGACGAGGCGGCCCGCGTCGGCGGCATTATGGGCAAGGTCGTGTGCGAAGTGGTCGACGGTATGCAGTTCAGCGGCGATCTGACCATCGGGGTGGAAAACGTCGAGTTCCCGATCCAGATCCGCAAATACGACACCATCGAGCAGCTGCAGAAGAACGTAGCGGAAAAAACCCGCATTTATGAGGAACTCAAAGCGGCCGGCGCTTCTTATCTGGACGTGCAGAACGCCAACCTGCGCATGCTGGGCGCCGAGGATATGCTCGGCTACGCCATCTGCCTGCGCGACGGGCGTCGCGTGGACCTGCGCGACGACGAGAACCCCTGCGAGGTTATGGCCGTGCGCATCGGCAAGCTGTGCATCGTCGGTCTGCAGGGCGAGATCTTCGTGGAGTATGCGCTGAAAATCAAAGAGCAGGGCGACGTGTTCGTATACGAACTGTCCAACGGCTGCCTGCCCGGCTACTGCTACAACGATGAGGAGCTGCACAACGAAGGGTACGAAGTCGGCAACTCGATGCTGGCCCCGGGCTTCGGCAACGTGCTGGCCGCCCATGCGGCGGAATTGATTCAGAAGCTCCGCTGACCGCGTTTTGCAACACATAAAAAGGTTCCCGGCCGATCAGCCGGGAACCTTTTTGCATCCTATGGAGGTTAATCTTTTTGCAGCGCGGCGTCAACCAGGTCCGCCATGGCGTACATCCCGGCCGGTTTGCCTTGCAGGAAGACGGCCGCGTTGACGGCGCCGACGGCGAACAACTCGCGGGAGCGGGCCGAGTGGGACAGCGTCAGGATCTCGTCCCGGCCGGCAAACATGATCTCATGTTCGCCGACGATGGTGCCGCCCCGCATGGAGGAAATGCCGATTTCGGCCGGGTCCCGCTTCTGCCGGCGGGAGTGGCGCTCATACACGTACTGTGACGCCTGCTGCCTGCCGGCGGCGACGGCGTCGGCCAGCATCAGCGCGGTGCCGGAGGGGGCGTCGAGCTTGCGGTTGTGGTGGCGCTCGAGAATCTCGACGTCAAAATCCGGCCCCAGCACGCCGGCCGCAATTTTGGCCAGCTGCATCAGCAGGCAGACGCCGATGGACATATTGCCGCTGAAAAACACCGGGATCTGCGCGGCGGCGGCGGTCAGGCTGCTTTTTTGTTCTTCCGACAGGCCGGTGGTGGCGATGACCAGCGGCGTGCCGGTGCGCAGCCCGTAGGCGATCACGCTGCCGAGCGCGGAGGGGTGCGAAAAATCGATCACGACGTCGGCCTTGACCGGGCACTGCTCCGCATCCGCATAGACGGGGAAGGGCAGGTTCTCATCGCAGCGCAGGTCTACCCCCGCCGCGATGCGGCAGTCTTCCCGGGAGGCGACACAGGCGGTCACGACCCGGCCCATATAGCCGCAGCAGCCGCACAGCAGGATATCCATATTATTCTCCCTTCAACAGGCCGTATTCCTGCAATACCGCGTCAATGTAGGCGGCGGCCTTGTCTTCCGGCTCGCACAGCGGCAGGCGGCACGGGCCGACCGACATACCCATCCGGTTCATCGCGTATTTGACCGGGATGGGGTTGACGTCACAGAACAGGGCGTTGGCCAGTTTCAGATATTTCAGTTGGATTTCCCGGCTGCCGGCGACGTCGCCCTGCATCCAGCGGGCTACCATGTCGTGCGTCTCTTGCGGGAGAATGTTGGACAGCACCGAGATGACGCCCTTTGCGCCGAGCGAGAGCAGCGGCACCGTCTGGTCGTCGTTGCCGGAATAAATATCGATATCGCACAGCGCGGCCACCTGCGCGGCCTCCGAAAGATTGCCGCTGGCCTCTTTAATAGCAACGATATAGGGGTTTTTATACAATTCGGCCACCGTGTCGGGCTTGATGTTGACGCCCGTGCGGGAGGGCACGTTGTACAGGATGACCGGGATTTTAGCGGCGTTGGCGATGGCGTTGAAGTGGATGACCAGCCCTTTTTGCGATGCTTTGTTGTAATACGGGGTTACCAGCAGCAGCGCATCAGCCCCCAGCGCCTTTGCATCCAAAGACAGCTGGACGCCGAAAGCCGTGTCGTTGGAACCGGTGCCGGCAATGACCGGCACGCGGCCGGCCGTCTGCTCCACGGCTGCTTTGATGACAGCGGTGTGCTCCTCATAATCCAGCGTGGAGGATTCGCCGGTGGTGCCGCAGGTGATGATGGCGTCGGTCCCGTTCCGGATCTGCCATTCCACCAGCTCGCGGTAACGTTCCAGATCAGGCACGCCGTCCGGACGCATCGGGGTGACCAGCGCCACGCCGGCGCCGGTAAAGACGGTTTGCTTACTCATCGGTAAAACTCCTTTCCGGCATCAGTCGATGTAGCCCTGCGCGCACAGCAGTTCCGCCAGCAGGACGGCACCGCCGGCCGCGCCGCGCAGCGTGTTGTGGGACAGGCCTACGAATTTGTAGTCGTATTGCGTGTCGGCGCGCAGGCGGCCCAGAGAGATGGCCATGCCGCCTTCCAGGTCACGATGCAAGCGGGTCTGCGGCATATTGTCTTCCTCAAAGTAATGCAGGAACTGCTTCGGGGCGCTGGGCAGAGCCAGACGTTGCGGTTCGCCGCTGAAGGTGCGCCACGCTTCAAGTATTTCTTCCTTTTCGGGCTTTTGGGCAAAGCGGACGAATACGGCGGCAAAGTGTCCGTCTGTGACCGGTACGCGCAGGCATTGTGCCGTAAAAGCCGGGGAAGAGGCCGGCACGATCACGCCGTTTTCGATCCGGCCCCAGATCTTCAGCGGCTCCTGTTCGGATTTCTGCTCTTCGCCGCCGATATAGGGAATAACGTTGTCGATCATCTCGGGCCAGCGTTCAAAGGTCTTGCCGGCGCCGGAAATGGCCTGATAGGTGCATACCAGCACCTGCTCGATCCCGAAGCGGGACAGCGGATACAGTGCCGGCACGTAGCTTTGCAGCGAACAGTTGGATTTGACTGCGATAAACCCGCGCTTGGTGCCCAGCCGTTTGCGCTGATACGGGATCACCGCCGTATGGTCGGCGTTGAGTTCGGGAATGATCATCGGCACGTCCGGCGTGAAGCGGTTGGCGCTGTTGTTGGACACCACCGGGCACTCGGCCCTGGCGTATGCTTCTTCCAGCGCGCGGATGTCCGGCTTGGGCATATCTACTGCGCAAAAGACAAAATCCGCCTGTGCGGCAACGGTTTTGACGTCCGACGCATCGACGATGACCATCTTTTTCATTTTCTCGGGCATCGGGGCCTGCATGGCCCAGCGGTGTCCGGCGGCCTGCTCATACGTCTGCCCGGCCGAACGGGGACTGGCTGCCAGCACCGTTACGTCAAACCACGGATGATCAGCCAACAGAGTAGCAAAGCGCTGCCCGACCATACCGGTGGCGCCGATGATGCCGACACGATACTTTTTCATTTTTCATTCTCCCTTTCAACGATAAAAGCCGGTATCGAATACCGGCCGAAGAGCGATGATCCGGCCTGCCCCGCAAGGGCTACGGCCGTTTGAATAGCGCTCCACCGCAACCGGTGACAACCGCACGGCTGTTGACCGGACGGCCAGCTGAACGGATGCTCCGGACATCGGTTCGCTTCGGCGCCGGCGCCTTTTTCCCGCCTTCTACGGCCCGGACCCCTTCCGCAGGATACTTTTCGCAATCGGCGCGCCTCTATTCCACGATATTTACTTGACTTTTCTCTTCCGATATTGTAGCATGAATAAGTATCTATTGTCAACGCATTTTTTGAAGAAAGAAAGGCTTTTTTCCATGCTCCGCAAAGATTTTTATTTTGACCTGCCGCCGGAACAGATCGCGCAGCATCCTACCGACCGGCGGGACGCCTGCCGCCTGCTGATTCTGGACCGGGAGACCGGTGCCGTGACGGACGCGCATTTTTTTGATATTCCGGCCCAACTGCATGCCGGGGACTGCCTGATTCTCAACGACAGCCGCGTGATCCCGGCCCGCCTGTACGGAGTGCGGGAGGATACCGGTTCTCCCGTTGAGCTGCTCCTGCTGACCGACCGCGGCGGCGACGTCTGGGAGGTCCTGGCCGGGCCGGGCAAAAAGGCCAGACCGGGCATGCGCCTGGTTTTTGCCGGCGGCCGCCTGATTGCCGAGGTGCAGCAGGTGCTGGAAAACGGCAACCGGATGGTACATTTTATTTACGACGGCCCGTTTTATCCATTGCTGGAAGAGATCGGGCAGATCCCGCTGCCGCATTATATTACGGAGGAGCTGACCGACGCCGAGAAATATCAAACGGTGTACGCGCGTGAGCGCGGCTCGGTGGCTGCCCCCACGGCCGGGCTGCATTTTACACCCGAATTGCTGCAGGCGATCCGGGATAAGGGCGTGCAGATCGGTTTTGTGACGCTGCACGTGGGGGTCGGTACCTTCCGGCCGGTCAAGGCCGACCGTGTGGAGGATCATCACATGCACGCCGAGCATTACGCCCTCCCGCCCGAGACGGCGCAGCTGATCAATCGTACCCGGGCGGCGGGCGGCCGCGTCATCGCCTGCGGTACCACCGCCTGCCGGACGATCGAGAGCGTGGGTGTGGAGGAGGACGGTCTGGTCCATGCGGCCGAGGGATGGACCGATATCTTTATCTATCCCGGATACCGGTTCAAGGTGCTGGACGCCCTGATCACCAATTTTCACCTGCCGGAAAGCACGCTGATCATGCTCGTGAGTGCTTTCGCCGGCCGGGAGCATGTGATGGCCGCTTACAAGCACGCGGTGAAGGCGGGGTATCGCTTTTTCAGCTTCGGCGACGCGATGTTCATCCGATAAGCGGCGCCCCGTATCCATACCGATCCCGCCTGTCCGACTGAAAGAGGAGACGCGTATGAAGATATTCAAAACCGAAGGCGCCGCCCGCCGCGGCGCGATTGAAACGCCGCACGGCATGGTGCAGACGCCGGCTTTTATGAACGTGGCCACCAGCGGCGCAATCAAGGGCGCCGTGTCGGCGTATGATTTGCGGGATCTGGCGCATTGTCAGGTGCAGCTTTGCAACACCTATCATTTGCACGTGCGGCCCGGGGAAGAGTTGGTGCGCCGGCTGGGCGGCCTGCACCGCTTTACCGGCTGGAACGGCCCGATCCTGACCGACAGCGGCGGGTTTCAGGTGTTTTCACTGGCCAGCCTGCGCAACATTACGGAGGATGGGGTGGCCTTCGCTTCGCATATCGACGGGGCCAGGCTGTTCATCGGGCCGGAGCAGAGCATGCAGATCCAGGCGGCGCTTGGTTCGGATATCGCCATGGCATTCGACGAATGCGTGGAGAACCCGGCGGAGTACGGCTATGCCAAGGCTTCCTGCGAGCGTACGGTGCGCTGGCTGTACCGCTGCCGCGACGAGATGGACCGGCTGCTGGCCGCGGACAAAAAGGTCAACCCGGGGCAGATGCTGTTCGGCATCAATCAGGGCTGCACCTACGAAGACCTGCGGGTGGAGAATATGAAGCAGATCGCCCGGCTGGACCTGCCCGGGTATGCCATCGGCGGCCTGGCGGTCGGCGAGCCGACGCAGGATATGTACCGGATCATCGAGGCGGTGGAGCCGTATATGCCGGCTGACCGGCCCCGATATCTGATGGGGGTCGGCACCCCGGTCAATATTCTGGAAGGGGTGCACCGCGGCGTCGATCTGTTCGACTGCGTGATGCCGTCCCGTAACGCCCGCCACGGGCACCTGTTCACGTGGCAGGGGCGCATCAACATCCACAACAACAAGTATTTCGACGACGACCGGCCCCTTGATCCGGACTGTGACTGCCCGGTCTGCCGGCAGCACTCCCGCGCGTACATCCGCCACCTGTTCAAGGCCGGCGAGGCGTTGGGGATGCGGCTGACGGTGCTGCACAACCTGCACTTTTACAATACGCTTTTGCAGCGTATCCGCGATGCACTGGACGCCGGCACGTTTGAAAGCTTTTACCGGGAACAGCGCGAAATACTGGATCGTCGGGTATAAAATGTAAACTTTTTTCGGTTACCCCTTGCGCGTTTGCTTCAAACCGTATATAATACGGAAGGAATCTGATTTTTTGGAGGATGTAACGATGACTTTTATGACTTTTACGGCTGACGCAGCTGCTACCACCACTTCGGCGCAGGAGTTGACGGGGTTTGCCAAGTTCTTTTACAGCTACGGCTCCATCATCCTGCTGGTGCTGATGTTTGTGGCCCTGTATTTTCTGATGATCCGCCCGCAGCGCAAACGCCAGAAAGAAGAGCAGGCCATGCGTGAAAACGTGCGCGTCGGCGACCGTATCACCACCATCGGCGGCATTTGCGGCCGCGTGCTCAACGTCAAAGAGGAAGAACTGGTCATCGAAACCGGTGCCGATCGCAGTAAAATGACCATCAAAAAATGGGCCATCCAGCAGAATGAGACGGTGCACGATACGCCGGCTGATTCCGATGATGACGACGACGACGATATCTGAGGCATAGTCCGCCCGCAACTCTCATACCGTGTACCAATCATACAAGACGGCACGGAGGGGTGGACATGAAACCTGATAAGAGCGAAAAGACGGCGTTTGCGCGGTATGTCCGGCCGACATTGTTGGGGGCGGCAGCGGGAACGCTCGTTTGCTTTTTACTGTTGCTGATCATGGCGGCGGTGCTGACGGCCGGGGATATTCCCAAGCGCGCCGTCGGGCTGATGGCTCTCGGGGCGGCGGCGGCCGGCGCCTTTTTCGGCGCGGTGCTGTGCGCCGCGTTGGCGAAACGGCGCGGCTGGCTGTTCGGCCTTGCCTGTTCGGGCGTGCTGTTGCTGCCGGTTATAATCGCCGGCTGGGCGGTGACGGGACAGTTGAGCGCTTTGTTGCCGCTGAAGGCCGCGGTGCTGCTGCTCTGCGGGGTGCTCGGCGGCATGCTGGGCGTCAATCTGCGTAAAAAATAGCATATCCGGCGTGTGTGCCGCATAAAGAAGAACAAGGGGGACGACCTCCCCCGAAGTTTGAAAAAGCGGAGGACACACGGAATGAAGAAAACGTACGGGTCTTTTCAATCGTTTTGGGAGCAAAACCGCCGGCTGCTTGTCTTCCTGGCTCTGCTGCTGGCAGGCGTCGTCGGCGGGGTGGTGATTTTCCGGCGTGCTGCGTCGGCCCCCGCTGTGCTGGCCTCCTTTTTTCCGCAGGGGGTGGAGGCAACGCCGGGCGGCCTTGCGGCGGCCTGGCTGCGCGCCTGCCTGCCGGTATGGCTGGTACTGGGCGTGTTGTTCCTGACGGGGCTGGCTGTATGGGGAGCACCTGTGGCGGCGGCGGCGCCGGTCTTTTTCGGGCTGGGTATCGGCCTGGGGGAAGCCGTTTGTGCCGCCCGCGGTGCGGACGGGCTGGCCATGGCAGCTCTGTTGATCCTGCCGGGGCGTTTGGCCGCGGCGGCCGCGGTGCTGCCCGGCTGCGCCGAAAGTCTGCGCTTTTCGCTGCAGTTGGCCCGGCAGACGGTGCGCAGGGATGCGCGCGGCGGCGGTCTGCTCCGGGAGGGCAGGCTGTATTGCGTGCGTTTTATCGTGTTTTTCGGCATGGCGGCTGCGGCCGGTGCCGTGGACGTATTGTTCCGGCTTTTGTTCGGGCCGCTGTTTGCGGCATAGGGCCGGGAAGTGAAAGGGGTTTGTGGCATGGCCGGTTTTTTCGGAATGTTTGATTACAGTAAGGCGGGGCCGGGCGTTTCCAAAAACGCGCCGCAGAAAAAGTCGTTTTTTCTGTTCTGGGAATTGTATTTTCGCAAGTTCTGGAAGCTGTGTATAGCTAATCTCCTTTACGCGCTGGTATCGCTGCCGGTCGTGACCAACGGTCTGGCGGAGGCGGGACTTACCTATGTGACCCGTTGCTATACCAGGGAGCGGCACGCCTTTTTACCCTCCGATTTTTGGGATGCCATCAAAAAGAACTGGAAGCAGGCGCTGCCGGCCGGGCTGCTGCGTGTGGTGATGTTGCTGCTGTTCGGGTACGATCTGTTTTTCTTTTCTCAGATGAAGGCGGAGTACTCCACCTTCGCCGTGATCGGCGTGGCGGTGACGTTGTGCCTGTTCGTGGTGACCACCTTCATGTACTATTACATGTATTTCATGATCATCACTTTCAAACTGAAGTTCCGGCAGATCCTTAAAAACTGTTTTGCACTGTCTTCGGCCGCCGTGTGGCGCAACCTGCTGATCTCACTCGTACTGCTGCTGTGGTATGCGCTGCTGACGGTGCTGTTCGTGGCCGCCGGCGCCTTTGGCTGGATCCTCGGCGCGCTGCTGATGCTGTTCGTGTTCCCGGCGTTCCGTTCGATGCTGATCCAGTTCGTCATTTTTGCCCCGATACGCAAGTGGATGATCGACCCCTACTATAAAGAGCATCCGGGCGAGGACATCCCGCTGCGTCAGGCGCTCGGCCTGGAGGTGGAACCGGAGGAGAACGCGCAGCCGCAGGAGGAAGCGGTGTTTACCGATCCGGAAAGCGCTGCGCAGCAGGCAGATGAGAAGGTGCCGCGCCAGTATAGTCAGGCGGATATGAAGCGCTTTTACGCGCAGATGTCCCAGGACGAGGACGACCAGATATAACTGCAAAAGCACCGCCGCCGCGGTGCTTTTGTATGAGGATGCCGGCCGAAAAGACAGGCCGTATCAAAGGAGAAACGTTATGCAGCAGGATTTCTTTTCCATCGATCCGCGCCTGCGCGCGCTGGCGCAGGAGGCGGAACAAAGGGCAGCCGGCCGCTTTGCCGAAATCGAAGCGGTCACCCGCTATAATCAGGAAAAAGTGTTGGCCGCTTTTCAGCGCCGCCGTGTGAGCGAAAGCCATTTCGCCGCTACCACCGGTTACGGATACGGCGACAGAGGGCGCGATACGCTGGACGCTGTTTTTGCCGACGCCATGGGCACGGAAGACGCGCTGGTGCGCCATTTTATTTTATGCGGTACCCATGCGTTGACGGTAGCGCTGTTCGGCGTCCTGCGCCCGGGGGACACGCTGCTTGCGGCTACCGGCGCCCCGTATGATACGTTGCAGACCGTTATCGGCCTGACCGGGGACGGCGTCGGTTCACTCAAAGAGTTCGGCATCCGCTATCAAGAGGTTCCCCTTGACAGCGAAGGCTTGCCGGATGCAGCGGCCGTCAAGGCAGCTTTGCGGCAGAACCCGAGCATCAAGGCGGTACATATCCAGCGCTTGCGCGGGTATTCGCTGCGCCCGTCGCTGACAGTGGCACAGATCGGCGAGCTGATCGCGGCGGTGCGCTCGGTGCGGCCGGACGTGATCACTTTTGTAGACAACTGCTACGGCGAGTTCGTGGAAAAAGAAGAGCCGTCGGCCGTCGGTGCCGATCTGATGGCCGGTTCACTGATCAAAAACCCCGGCGGCGGTATTGCCGAAAACGGCGGATATATCTGCGGCCGGCACGATCTGGTGGAACAATGCGCCCGCCGCATGACTACGCCCGGTCTCGGCCGGGAGGTGGGCGCCTCACTGGGACATAACCGCACGTTGTTTATGGGGCTGTTTTCCGCCCCGCACGTGACGGGGGAGGCGCTGAAAACAGCCGTGTTCTGCGCGGCGCTGTTTGAACGGTTGGGTTTTTCCGCCAGCCCTGCCGCGCAGGATCCGCGCACCGATATCATTCAGACGGTGAAATTGCTCCGTCCTGAGGCGTTGGTGGCGTTTTGCCGCGGCATCCAGAAGGGTGCGCCGGTCGACGCCTTTGTCACGCCGGAGGCGTGGGATATGCCCGGCTATGACAACCAGGTCGTGATGGCGGCCGGCGCCTTTACCATGGGCGCGTCGATCGAGTTGTCGGCCGACGGGCCGATGCGTCCGCCGTACGCCGCGTTTATGCAGGGCAGCCTCAATTATGATGCGGGGCGCGTCGGCGTGCTGTTGGCAGCTCAATCCATGCTGGACGAAGGGTATCTGTCTCTGTGACGACGCAGACGACGCAAAAAAAGATCCGCTGAGCGGATCTTTTTTTATTCTTGTACAGGCGACAGTTGCCCCGTGACGGGCGGCGTCAAAAAGACGGTCTGCGCACGCAGCATTTGCCGGTCTTCCGCCGTGTGGGCGACGACTACGGTCAGCCGTTCGTCCCGGCCTTCGAGCAGCAGATCGGCGATCTGCCGGCGCAGGTCCGGATCCAGCCCGTTGAAGGGCTCGTCGAGCAGCAGCAGATCCGGCCGCATGGCGACGGCCCGCGCGAGGGCGGCCCGGCGGGCCATACCGCCGCTGAGCTGGTGGGGAAAAGCTTTGCTCCACTCGGCCAGGCCGACGCGCTCCAACGCCGTCTCTGCGGCGCCCGGGTCGGCGGCGAAGAGGGCGACGTTTTCCAGAACGGTCCGCCAGGGGAGAAGCCGGTCCTCCTGAAACACCGGGCCGATCCGCCAGCCGACCGGGACGCAGACGGCGCCGCTCTGCGGCGCTTCCAACCCGGCCAGCAGGCGCAGCAGCGTGCTTTTGCCGCAGCCGGACGGGCCGGACAGGCAGAAGATGCCCCGCTCCGGCAGTGTCAGCGTTACGTCGCGCAGCAGGGGCTTTTCTCCGTATGAAAAGGTCACCTGCTCCCATGCAATCTTCATCCCGTCACCTCCGGAAACCGGCGGGCGACACGCCGCAGCAGCATTGTCAGCAGCGCCTCGATCCCGAGGCTGAGCACGACGATCAGTACCGTCCACGCGAACAACTCCGGCATTTCGATATACAGCTTTGCCTCATACATATGCTGCCCGATCGACCCCGCCGTGTGGCCGATGACCTCGGCCGCCACGCCGGATTTCCACGCGAAACCCAGGCCGGTGGTCATTGCCGGCAGCAGGTACGGCATCACGGAGGGAATGCGGATATGCAGCCATGTGCGGCCGGGGCTCAGCCGGCACACCCGTGCCAGTTCCAGCAGCCGGACGTCGGTTTGCCGCAGCCCCTTTTCCACGTTGCCCCAGATCAGCGGCAGCACCATCAGGAAAGCGATGACGCCGGGCAGCATCTGGCTCTTGATCCAGATGAACGCCAACAGGATGAAGGAGGCCACCGGTACGCAGCGGATGATGCGCAGCAAGGGCGCAATCATCGCGCGCAGCATGCGGAAACGCACCGTCAGCACCGCCAGCAGGCAGCCGGTGACCACCGCCGCCGCAAAGCCGGCGACCACCCGCAGCAGCGACAGGGCGGCGGCTTGCCAGAAGGCGGCGGTGCGGCACAGACCGAACAGCGTCACCGCCACCGCCTGCGGCCCGGGCAGCAGATACGGTTTGTTGACCCAGGCGGCCAGCGCGTACCACACGGCCGGCCAGAAGATCGCGACGCCGCAGCCGACCAGTATACGCTGCCACAGGGGACGCTCAGGCGCCGAAATAGAACGCGTCATCCGGTAATTTTCCTCCGACGGCTTTGGGGTTGGCGTCATACAGTACTTTCAGGTATCCGGAAAGCATCGTCTTCATCTCCGTCCCTTTGACGAAGAGCATGCTGCATTTCGGGATGGCTTTGGCGGCCAGCTCCGCGTTGGGCAGGATGCCGTATTCCTGGCACAGCGCGCCGACGGCCGTCGGGTTGGCGATGGCGGCGTTCATGGACGCTTTGTACTCTGTCAGGAACAGTTCCACCACGTCGGCGTTCTGCTCGGCGATGGCCTTGCGCGTGATGACGCAGCCCATGGTCAGCCGACTGCCGTCGTCGGTGACTTTATTCCATTCGTCGCTCAGGTTCAGCACCGTGTTGACCGTGGCTTTTTTGGTGCGCAGCGTGGTAGCCAGCGGTTCGGGCACCAGCGCCACGGAGGCCGTGCCGTTGAGTACCAGCGCCGCCAGTTCCTCGTTCTCTGCCACAAAGACGATCTCGACGTCCTTGTCCGGATCCAGGCCGTTTTTGGTCAGCAGATAACGCAGCACGTATTCGGGGTTGGCTCCCTGCCCGGTGCTGTAAATGGTTTTGCCTTTCAGGTCGGCCACGGTTTTGATGTCGTCCGCACCGTCCTGCAACATATACAGCACGCCCAGCGTATTGATGGCGATCACCCGGATGTCGCCCTCGGTCTTGTTATAGAGGGTGGCCGCAAGGTTGGTCGGTACGGCGGCAAAATCCACCTCACCGCTCAGAACCTTGGAAACGACCTCGTCCGGCTTGGTGGCGATGGTAAAGTTGTAGATGATGTCGGTGGTATCCTTTTTGCTTTGCTCCATCAGACTGGCCATGCCGATGCCCGTCGGTCCGGCAAGCGCGTATACCCGCACGTAGGGCCGCAGCCGCGCCGGCTGTTCGGACGATGCCGGTTCGGATACGGGGTCGGATACGTCAGGCTGCGCCGTGCAGGCGGCCAGGGACAGGCAGAGGAAAACAGCCGCAAACAGAGAGATCCATTTTTTCATTCGAGATACGCCCTTTCAATGATAATATGATGAGATGCCCGCCGCAGCTGGCCGCGCTGTTCCATCTGCCCGAGGCACCGGTACAGGCTGGCCCGACCGATGCCGAGCGTGGCGGAAAGCGCGGTGAGGCTGCGGTCTAAAACGACCGTCCCGTCGGAACGGCAATTTTGCAGCAAATAGGTCCATAACCGGTCGTACACCGTCGAGCCGGACAAAGCGGAAATGCGCCGGTTGAGAAAGCGCACCCGCTGCGTCAAAAAACGGATGTAGTTCTGCGCCGCCTGCGGATGCCGCTGCCAAAGATCCACCAGTACGGCTTCCGGAATAAACTGCGCGGCTCCGTTTTGCTCCGCAATCACAAAACTGGTGTGCGTGGGCTGTTCGAACAGCGTGACGGCGCCGAAGATCTGGCCGGGCTGCAAAAACTTCAGCAGATGTTCTCCGCCGTCGACGTCCCGATATACTGCCCGCGCCCGGCCGCACAGCAGCAGCATGACCCCGCGCTGCGCGGGCAGACAGACGGGCTGCCCCTTGCGGAACGGGACCTCGGGCGGCAAAGCGGCCGTCAGCGCCGCCGTATCCTGCGCAGGTACGCCTTCGAACAGAAAGCAGCTTTGTAAAACCGGATGCACGGCAAGGACCACCTTTTGCAAATTGTCTCAAATGAGACAAAACAAGTATAGCAAACCGTTGCAAAAAAATCAATCCCCCCGCCGAAAAAAAGTTTCAAAATGATGACAGTTTTGCGTAAGGCATTTACAAAACGCGAAAACCGTGATACACTCTATAAAGTAAAGATATATCTTTTTCGGAAGGTGATCGCATGAGAAAGAATAAAGCGCTGTCCCTGCTGTCTTTATTATGCTGCCTGCTGCTGTGTTTTATGATGTTCCCGGCCGTGTCAGCCGAGGGAGATGTGCAGCAGCCGGGTGGGGACGATCCATCCCAGCCCGGCGGAAATGATCCGTCCCAGCCCGGCGGAAATGATCCGTCCCAGCCCGGCGGAAATGATCCGATCGTCAGTAAGCCGCAGGTAACGGTCACGCTGCAGGCACAGCTGGAGGGCGCGTATATCATTGTATTTGCCGCCGCACAGGACGCTGCGCTCGGCGGGTTGGACGTCGCGCTGTATCCGAACGGCGCACAGGAGCCGGCCGCGCAGGCGCAGACCGATGCGCAGGGGCGCGCTGCTTTCGCCGCGCAGGCGGAATGGACCGCCGTCCAGATCCGCTCCGAAGAGAAAGAAGAAGAGCAGCGCGTCCTGCGGGCCGCGCAGGCGGATGCGGATATGACGCCGCGCCTGAGTTTTACTTTGACGGAAACGGCCTGCTCTATCAGCGGGACCGTCCTTTCCGTTCAATGGAACCGGCCCGAAGGCAGCGATGCCGCTATTGTCTCCGCCACCTTTAACGACACGCCGGTGACGGCCGGCGGGCAGGGGACCGGTACCGCCACCTTCGACCTGGCCGGGCTGTATGTGCCCGCAGAGCAGGAATGGATTGCTTTTGACGTGGTTTATACCGTAAAGGAAGGGGTCTGCACCGTAGAGCAGACGAGAGGAAAGCGGCTGTATATCGGTACGCTGAAAACCAAGCTGACCCTTACGTCCTCCGGCAACAACAAGGTTACTGCCGACCTGCGGGACGCCACCGGCCGGGCGATCGCCGGAGCCAAGCTGATCTTCCAGGTGGGCGCCAACCCGGGTACCACCGGCGAGACGGATGAGTACGGTATCTGCACCTTTACGACAGTGGCCGGCGCCGATCCGAAGGCGGTCAAATGCACTTTTAATGAGACCGTGATCGGCACGGTGAAATATCTGGCCACCTGGGCGGATCTGGCGGGCACGACCACGACGGAGAGCACCACCTCCTCCGCCACCACTCAGAAACCGACGGAAAAACCGACCAAACCGACCACGGCTCCCACCCAGAAGCCGACCGAGACAACCCCTTCGACCACACCGCCTACCGTGACGGAACCGTCGCAGCAGCCCACCTCCGTGCCGGCTGATAAAACAACGGCGACCGGTGCCCGGACCACCGACCTGGTCGACGGCAGGGTCTACGTGGGCGTTTCGTATGATAATGAGACCCTCAAATCCTTCGGACTCACGGCCTCCGCCCTGACGGCCGATGCCCGCCTGCTGCTTTCGCCGGCTGCGTACAACGCTTTCTCGGCCACCGGTGCGCCGATGCTCGGCCTGTACGCATCGGATAAGACGCTGCAGTCGCGCACTGTGCTGGATGCCTCGGCCGGCAATAAAGAACTGTCCGGCTATAACGCCACGCAGTTTTCCTTCTTTGTGGTGGATATGCAGCTGATTACGCTCGATACCGAGGGCGCCGCGCAATCCGTTACCCCGCAGGAGCCCGTAACGGTACGCCTGCCGGTGCCGGTACGCATGAAGACCTGCCGTAAATACGCCATCGCCGTGGCGGGGGATAATACCCTGACCCAGCCCGTGATCGTTCCTGTCAAGGACGGCTGCCTGGAATTTGCGATCACCGCTTCCGCCAGTTACGCTATCATCGGGTACGGCACGGAAAAGGCCGGTTCCTCCTTCCCGTTCGGCACGCTGTTCCTGCTCCTCGGCGGATTGCTGGTGCTGGCGGCGGCCATCCTGCTGCTTTATTTCCTCGTCATCCGCAAAAGCCGTTTTGCCGGGGATCCGGAGCAGGAGGAGGACAACACCCCGTACGTATCGCTGATGGATCTGGAGCCGGAGCAGCCGGCGGATCCGTTCCGTGTGCAGCACGTGGAAAAGAACGCGGTGACCGATCATCGCGACATGAAGGACTTTGACGTGGAGCTTTGATCATACACGCGCCGGAGGAAAATCCCTTTTCCGGCGCGTTCGCTCTGCTCAAAAACGGCACAACCTACGGGCGGTGCCGTTTTTTTGACGGCTGCCGCCGGCAGAATCAAAAGAAAAATATCAAAAATCAGCTATACCGGTTGATTGTATCCGGAAAATGTGGTATATTTTATAAGAATGTATTTTTACCGCGGCAGCGGTTGTCCCGGCAGCGAAAGGAAAACAAGTATGTTGGAATTGAAACACGTGGCGTTTGAAGTGTCCGTCGACGGCAAAAGCAAGCAGATCATCCGTGACCTGAGTTTGACCGTGCCGGATCATATGTTTTTGGTGATCACAGGGCCGAACGGCAGCGGAAAATCCACCCTGGCCAAACTGATTGCCGGCATCGAAAAGCCGACGGCGGGGCAGATCCTGTTCAACGGCAAGGATATCACGCAGGCTTCTGTGACCGAACGGGCGCAGATGGGCGTCAGTTTTGCCTTTCAGCAGCCGGTGCGGTTCAAAGGTATCTGTGTGATAGACCTGCTGCGCATCGCCGCCGGCAGAGATTTATCGGTGGGTGACGCCTGCGCCTATCTGTCCGAAGTGGGGCTGTGCGCCCGGGATTATATCCGCCGTGAGGTCGACGCCAGCCTGTCCGGCGGCGAGATCAAGCGCATTGAGATCGCCACGCTGCTCGCACGCGGTACGCAGTTGTCCGTGTTCGACGAGCCGGAGGCGGGAATCGACCTGTGGAGCTTCCAGAACCTGATCCGCGTGTTCGAGCGTATGCGGGAAACCGTCAACGGCTCGGTGCTGATCATTTCCCATCAGGAGCGTATCCTCCAGATCGCGGACCGGATCGCTGTGCTGTCCGGCGGAACCATCACCAAAACAGGGCCCAGGGAGGAACTGCTGCCGGAACTGCTGGGTACCACGTCGGCCGTGAGCAACTGTGAACGGTTGGAGAAGGGGGTGGCCCGGGTATGATCGACCGCATTCAGCAGCACATTCTCGAAGAGGTGGCGGACCTGCACGCCGTGCCGGAGGGCGCCTACAATATCCGCGCCAACGGCAAAATGGCCGCGCGCAACACCACCGCTCATATCGATATCATATCTAAAAAAGACGGATCGGGGATTGATATCCGCATCCAGCCCGGGACGAAACACGAGAGCGTGCACATCCCGGTCGTGATCAGCGAAAGCGGCCTGAAAGAGGTCGTGTATAACGACTTTTATATCGGGGAGGACGCCGACGTGGTCATCGTGGCCGGCTGCGGTATCCACAACTGCGGCGAACAGGACGCGCAGCACGATGGGATCCATCGCTTTTACGTGGGCAAAAACGCTCACGTCCGGTATGTCGAAAAGCATTACGGTGAGGGTGACGGAAAAGGCCGGCGCCTGCTTAACCCCGGCACCGAGGTGTATATGGAGGAGAACGCCTCCATGGAGATGGAAATGGTGCAGATCAAAGGGGTGGATTCCACCGTGCGCCGCACCGTGGCCAAGCTGGCCGCCGGCGCCAAACTCGTCGTGCGGGAGCGGCTGATGACCCACGGCGACCAGACGGCGGAAAGCTTTTACGTCACCGAACTCAACGGTGCGCACGCGAGCGCCGATATCGTTTCCCGTTCCGTTGCCAAAGACGCGTCGTATCAAAAGTTCGACTCCCGCATCGTGGGCAACGCGCCCTGCACCGGGCATACCGAGTGCGACGCCATCATCATGGACAAAGCCCGGATCCTGGCGGTCCCTCAGCTGGAAGCGAACGACCTGGACGCCGCGCTGATCCACGAGGCGGCCATCGGCAAGATCGCCGGTGAGCAGATCATCAAGCTCATGACGCTGGGGCTGACCGAAGCACAGGCGGAGGAGCAGATCATCAACGGTTTTTTGAAGTGATTGCCCGCCGCCCCGGCGCTTGACAAAAAGGAGCGGGGTCTATACAATAACAACAAAGGGGGCGTCGGATATGGCCGTATACGAGATAGCCGGTTTGCGGGTACGGATGGCGCCCCGCTATCCTACGCTGACCCGGCAGGCGCAGCCGTATCTGGCGGCAGACCAACAGGGTCCCGTGCATTTTACCCTGACGGTGGACGACGCTTTTCTGCAGGCCAAACAGGCGGAAAACCCCCACCTGACGATCAACGATTGCGAGTATATCTGGGTGGGCGCCGCTTTTTACCGGGCGCTGCTGCATTACGACGGCTTTTTGCTGCACGCTTCCGCCGTGATGATGGATGGCAAGGCCTACCTCTTTACAGCCCCAAGCGGCACGGGCAAGTCCACTCACACGGCGCTGTGGCAGCGGTGTTTCGGGCCGGACCGGGCACGGATTCTCAACGATGACAAACCGGCCCTGCGGTTGCTGGACGGGGCGTTTGTTGCCTGCGGCACCCCGTTTTCCGGCAAGACGGACCTGAATATCAACTCTGCGGTGCCGTTGCAGGGTATCTGCCTTTTGTCCCGGGCGGCGGAAAACCGCATCACCCGGCTGACCGGCCGGCAGGCGTTGGCGGGCCTGCTCAATCAGACGCTTCGGCCTGCCGAGGAGCAGGAGATGGATCGGCTGCTGCGCCTGATGGACCGGCTGCTGCGTACCGTTCCGGTATACGCGCTGCAATGCAATATGGAAAAAGAGGCGGCTGAGCTGTCTTATCAAACGATGAAATCATGCCAGGAGGGAATTGCTTTATGAAAATCAAACCCGGTTTTATGCTGCGCGAGATAGACGATACCAGCGTTGTCGTGGCGGTGGGCGAGGCGTCGGAGCATTTTAACGGTCTGATCACCCTTAACACGACCGGCTCGTTTTTATGGAAAAAGCTGCAGCAGGGCGCAACCGAACAGGAATTGGTGCAGGCTCTGTGCGGCGCCTTCGAGGTAGACCCCGACACGGCCCGGGCTGATACGGCCGAGTTCGTGGCGGCCGCGCGCAAGGCCGGCTTTCTGGATGAGTAATCATACGGTAGAAGAGGTTTTGCGGCGGGACGGCCGCTACATAGCTACGCCGGTCGGCGTCAGTATGTGGCCGATGCTGCGCAGCCGCACCGATACGGTGCTGCTTGTTCCGGCGGACGCGGCCGCGCTGCGCCGGGGCGACGTTATTTTGTATCGCCGCCCGACGGGGAAGATGGTGCTGCACCGCATCCGCGGCAGAGACGCGCAGGGCTTTGTCCTGTGCGGGGACAATCAGGGCGCTGCCGAACACGGTGTGCAGGCGGAATGGATCATCGGCGTGATGAAGGGCTTTTTCCGCAAAGAGAAATACATCCCGGTGACCGCGCGCGGTTATCGGGCGTATATGCGTCTGGTGCTGTGGACCCATCCGCTGCGTGCGCCGTTTTTGCGCCTGCGGGACCATTTTCGCCGCCGGAAAGGAGCATCCGCATGAAGAACAAGCAAACGCTGGGATGGCTGCGCGGTTGTATGCGCGGCCACGGTCCGGCGTTTTTCTTTTTGATCTTCGGCAACGTGTTGCAGGCCGGCGTGCTGGTCGGTTACGCGCTGGCGGCCCGCAGCATTGTCAACGCCGCCGTGCGCGGGGACGGGCACGGCCTGCTGCTTTCCCTTATCGTGCTGGGCGCGCTGGTGCTGGCTCAGTTCCTGCTGCGCGTGGCTTCTCGTTGGGTGGAAGAGAAGATCAAGGCCGTGCTGGAAAACCGCATCCGCGGCGACTTGTTTGCGGCCATGCTGCAAAAGCGGTTCGAGCCGCTGTCCGCCTTCCATACAGGCGAGCTGATGAACCGTTTGTTCAATGACGTGCGCGTTGTGGCGGATACGCTGCCGGCGCTGCTGCCCAACGCCGTTTCGCTCGTATGCCGGCTGTGCCTGGCCTTTGTGGTGCTTACGGTGCTGGACGTGACCTTTGCGCCGGTATTTCTCGGCGCCGGGCTGCTGACGCTGGTGCTCGCGGGGCTGCTGCGCGGCCGCCTGAAAGGGCTGCACCGCCGCATGCAGGAGCAGGACGGCAAAGTCCGCTCCTTCATGCAGGAGGCGTTGGGTAATCTGTTGCCGATCAAAGCCTTCGCGGCGCAGCGGTATACCGTCGCCGCGGCACAGCAGCGGCAGGAAGGCTGGCAGCGGGCCCGTATGCGGCAACGCACCGTGACGATCCTGGCCAACGCCGGGCTGGCGCTTTTGTTCAACGCCGGGTACGTGTACGCGCTGGCCCGTTGCGGATATTGCCTGCTGCACGGTACGATGGATTTCGGTACCGTTACGTCGGTGCTTCAACTGGTGGGGCAGGTGCAGTCGCCGTTCAGCGCGCTGTCCGGGCTGCTGCCGCAGTATTACGCCATGCTGGCCTCGGCCGAGCGGATCATGGAGATACAGGCCCTGCCGGATGAAACGCAGCAGTTGTATACGGCGCAGCAGGTGCGCGAACTGTACGACGGTATGCAGAGCCTGAACGCGCAGAAGATCACTTTCAGCTACGGGCGGGACACCGTGCTGGAAGAGGCCGATTTTACCGTGGGAAAAGGCGGCTTTATTGTCCTGACGGGGCGCTCCGGCATCGGGAAAAGTACGCTGCTGAAACTGTTTCTGGATGTATTTACGCTGCAAAGCGGGCGGGTCTTTCTGCGTTTGCAGGACGGGCGTGAGATTCCGGTGGACGCCCGTATGCGGCGGATGTTCGCCTACGTGCCGCAGGGCAATTTTCTGTTTTCCGGCACGCTGCGTGAAAACCTGATCTTTGCCGCGCACGACGCCGCCCCGGAGCAGATACAAAGGGCGTTGTACGCCGCCTGCGCCGATGAGTTCGTTGCCCAACTGCCGCAGGGCCTGGACACCGTACTCGGCGAAAACGGCCGCGGCCTGTCCGAAGGGCAGGTGCAGCGCATCGCGATCGCGCGGGCGCTCATCAGCGGCGCGCCGATCTTGCTGCTGGATGAATCGACCAGCGCGCTGGACGCGGCGACCGAGCAGCAGCTGCTGCAGCGGCTGCGGGAACTGTCGGACGTGACGGTGCTGCTGATCTCGCACAAGACGGCCGCGACGCAGCAATGTGACCGCGTGCTGCATATTGAAAACAAAAAGATCGGAGAGGTCCGGCCGTGAACTTTTCTTTGGAACACTGCTGCCTGTGCCCCCGGCAATGCGGCCGCAACCGCGCCGCCGGGGAAAAGGGCGTTTGCGGCGTGGCCGGTACGCAGGTACTGCTCGGCCGCGCGGCGCTGCATTTTTGGGAAGAGCCCTGTATTTCCGGCACCCGTGGATCGGGTGCCGTCTTTTTTGCCGGCTGCCCGCTTCATTGCGTGTACTGTCAGAATGAGGAATTGTCCCGGGCAAGGGTCGGCCGGGCGGTGACGCAGCAGCGCCTGACGGAGATCTTTCTGGAACTGCAGGCGCAGGGGGCACACAACATCAATCTGGTCACGCCTACCCATTATCTTCTGCAGCTGATTCCCGCCCTGCGCGCCGCCAAAGAACAGGGCCTGACGGTGCCGGTGGTCTACAACACCGGCGGCTACGAGCGGCCGGAGGCGCTGGCGTTGCTGCGCGGGCTGGTGGACGTGTATCTGCCGGATTTTAAATATCCGGACAGGGAAGGGGCGCTGCGCTATTCGGCGGCGCCCGATTATCCGCAGGTGGCAGCCGAAGCGATCCGCTGCATGGCGGAGCAGACCGGCCCGCCCGTCTTTGACGCGCAGGGGCTGCTGCTGCGCGGCACGATCATCCGGCATCTGGTGCTGCCGGACCGCACGGCGGAGACGATGCGCCTGCTCGACGAGCTGCACGATACGTACGGGGACGGCGTGATCCTCAGCCTGATGAGCCAGTACACACCCATGCCGGCCTGCCCGTGTGAAGAATTGCGCCGCCCGGTCCCGCCTGAACAGTACGAAAGGCTGGTCCGTTACGCCCGGCGCATCGGCATTTCCCGCGCGTACGTGCAGCAGGGGGAGGCGGCTTCGGCCGGTTTTATTCCGGCATTTGACGGCACCGGTGTGTGACAAACCTGTAAAAGGGTATTTTCTTAAAAAATCTTTTGATTTTTTCTTTTTTGCATGTGATTTTTTGTTGACAAACTGTGAAAACATGTGTATTATTAACATGGGAAGAAAAGTGACGTAGGTGGGGTGAGTACATGAGCTTTGATCGCCGGCAGAAGATCCGCGATTTGTTGGAGCAGCGCGGCGGTATCTCCTTAAAGGAGTTGGAATCCTTATTTCCTGAAGTTTCTTCCATGACCCTTCGCCGCGATATCGAGTATTTTGAAAGCACCGGCGAAGCTGTGCGCGTGCGCGGGGGTATGCGGTCCCTGCATTCCTTCGGGCAGTTGCGCGGCGAGGACGTGTATGCCATGCGCCTGGCTAAAAATCAGGCCGCTAAAGAAAAAATCGCCGGGCTGGCCGTTTCGTATATCGAAACGGGCCGTTCCCTGTATATGGATTCCGGCACAACAATGCTCAAACTGGCTAAACGTTTGCCGGACAATAACCTTTCCATCGTCACCAGCAGCCCTTACGTGGCGCTGGAGGTATCCCTCAAGTTCCGGCCCACCGTCAACCTGATCGGCGGCCTGGTCAACCGGGACAGTTTGTCGGTTTCCGGTCCGCAATCGCTGGACTTTGTCAAAGGCTGCAATTTCGACATCGCTTTTGTGGTGCCGTCCGCCTTTTCGATAGAGTCCGGTTTTTCCTGTGGAAATTATAATGAGTGTGTGCTCAAAAAGCACATCGTGCAAAAGGCAAAGCAGACCATTGCCATGGTCGACAGCAGTAAGTTCGAGCGCAGCATGCCGTTTTCTTTTGCGGCGCTAGGGGACGTGGACATCCTGCTGACCGATCAGAAACCGTCCGATATCGTACTGGAAGCTGCCGCCGCGCAGAACGTTCTGGTACGTTGGGAATAAAACCAATCATTATTGCAGGAGGAATGAGTCATGGCACAACCAATTCTGATGCCCAACGTCGGCATTTCGGTCGAAAGTTGTATTCTGACCGAATGGCACAAGAAAAAGGGCGATACGGTCAAAGAGGGCGACGTTCTCTTTACCTATGAGACCGACAAGACGACCGCCGACGAAACGGCGACCGCTTCCGGTACCATTTTGGAGACCTTCTTTAACGAAGGCGACGACATCCCCGTTATGACGGTCATCGGCGTGCTGGGCAACCCGGGCGAAAGCACGGCGGAGTTCGCACCGAAGAAGAAAGAGGAGCCCGCCGCCGCGGCCGCACCGGCCGCCGCGCCGGAAGCGCCCGCTGCCGCCGCCCCTGCGGAGCAGGCGGCTCCGGCCACGTCCAACGTGCCGGCCGAAGGCTTTGTCAAAGTGTCTCCGCGTGCCCGCGCACTGGCCCAGAAAGCCGGCGTCGACGCCCGCTTCGCGGTTCCCACCGGGGCGGAAGGCCGCGTGGTCGAAGCGGATATCCGCGCGCTGATCGAAAAAGGTCCGGCCGCGACGTATGCGGCTGCCGGCGCCTTCAACGGTGCCGCCGGGACCGGGCTGGGCGGCCGCTTCTCCGTGGCGGATGCAACCGCGCCCGCCGCTGCCGCCGCGTCTGCCGCGCCTGCTGCTCCGGCCGCTGCCTATGTGGATGAAAAGATGACCGGCGTACGCAAAGCAATTGCCAAATCAATGACCCTGTCGCTGTCCACCATTCCTCAACTGACTCATACCCTTACCTTTGACGCGACCGAGATCCTCGCGTTCCGCAAAAAAGTCAAAGCCAACGCCGAGGCGCTGGGCCTTGCCAACATCACCATCAACGACATCGTGCTGTTTGCGGTTTCCCGCGTGCTGGCCAAGCCCGAACACCGCGCCCTGAACGCCCACGTGCTGGAAGGAGACGTCGTGCGGTATTTCAGCAGCGTGAATATCGGTATCGCCGTCGATACCGAGAAGGGCCTGCTGGTGCCGACGCTGGTCGATGCGGACAAGATGTCCCTCAATGAACTGTCCAAAAAGGCCAAAGAGTTAGCCGTCGCCTGCCAGACCGGCAAGGCCACGGCCGATATGCTGCACGGCGCGACCTTTACGGTGTCCAACGTCGGCTCCTACGGCGTGGAAAACTTCACCCCGGTCATCAACCCGCCGCAGACCGGTATCCTCGGCGTTGACGGGATCACGACCCGCGTGCGCGTCGTGGACGGCGAGATCAAGACGTATCAGGCCATGGGCCTGTCGCTGACGTACGACCACCGCGTGGTGGATGGCGCGCCGGCTTCCCGCTTCCTGGTGGACGTCAAGAACACGCTGGAAAACTTCACCGTGCTGCTGAGCAAGTAAAAGGAGTGTAAACCATGGATACATTTGATCTGATCGTCCTCGGCGGCGGCCCTGCCGGCTACAACGCCGCGGAACGGGCCGGTGCGGCCGGGCTGAAAACGGTCGTTATCGAAAAGCGCGCGCTCGGCGGTGTGTGCCTGAATGAAGGCTGCATCCCCTCCAAAGCGCTGCTGTATTCGGGCAAGGTGTATAACTACACAAAAACCTGCGACCATTACGGCGTGCACGTTACGGGCTCCTCTATCGACCAGCAGGCGGTCGTGGCGCGCAAGAACAAGGTGGTCAAAACGCTGGTGTCCGGCATCGGCATGTCGATGAAAAAATATGGCGTCACCGTGGCGGAGGGCGAGGGCATGATCCTCGGCCGCACCGCCGAAGGCTTCCAGGTGGAAGTCAACGGCACGGTGTACACCGGCCGCAACCTGCTGATCTGCACCGGCTCGGCGCCGGTCGTTCCGCCCATTCCCGGCCTGCGCGAAGGGTTGAAGGACGGCTTTGTGATGACCAACCGCGAAGTGCTGGATCTGGAAAAGATCCCCGAGAAGCTGGTCGTCATCGGCGGCGGCGTCATCGGGCTGGAAATGGCCTGCTACTACAGTACCGTCGGCAGCCACGTGACGGTGATCGAGATGCTCGACCACATCGCCGGCCCGACGGATACCGAGATCTCCGGCATCCTGATGAAAAACTATCAGAAGCTCGGCATCGACTTCAAACTCGGCTGCAAGGTGACCGCCGTCAAGGACGGCAAGGTCTGCTACGAAGAAAACGGCAAAGAGATGGAAGCCCCGGCCGACAAGGTCCTGTGCTCCATCGGCCGCCGCGCCGTGACGGAAGGCTTCGGCCTGGAAAAACTCGGCGTGTACGTCGAGCGCGGCATCAAGACGGACGAACAGATGCGCACCAACGTGGCCGGCGTGTATGCGGCCGGCGACGTCAACGGCGTGTCGATGCTGGCCCACACCGCATACCGCGAAGGCGAGGTGGCGGTCAACACCATTCTCGGCAAAAAAGACCGGATGCGTTACAACGCCATCCCCAGCGTCATCTACACCAATCCGGAAGTGGGCGCCGTCGGTGAGACGGAAGCGTCCGCCAAAGCCAAGGGCCTCGACGTCGAGGTCGTCAAGCTGCCGATGGCGTATTCCGGCCGCTATCTGGCGGAAAACGAAGGCGGCAACGGCATCGTCAAGGTCGTTGTGGACAAGAAATATCACCGCGTGCTGGGCGTTCACATGATCGCCAACTACGCGGCGGAGATCATCTATGGCGCCGCCCTGATGATTGAGACCGAAATGTGCATCGACAACCTGAAAGAGATCGTCTTCCCGCACCCGACGGTGTGCGAAGTGATCCGCGAAGCCCTGTTTGACGTAAAGTAAGTTCTACCAAATCTATATAAGGAGAGAATCATTATGCCAAAGTCCCAATACGTCAGCCCCAAGGAAAGTTTCAAAAAGAGAACGGTCAAGTTCAAAGACATCCCCGTCTGCGAATACAACAAGACCGTTGCCGAAGAGAAAGACAATTTCTCTAAAGCGGATTTCCTCGGCATGTATGCCGACATGGTCGCCATCCGCGAATTCGAGACCATGCTGCAGTGCCTGAAAAAACTCGGCAAGTACAATGACAAAGAGTTTACCTATCCCGGCCCGTCCCACCTGGCGATCGGCGAGGAAGCCACCGCTGTCGGTCAGGCCTACAACCTGGGCGTGGATGACTTTATCTTCGGTACCCACCGCTCTCACCATGAAGTCATCGCCAAGGCGATGTCCGCCATCAAAAAGCTTTCCGACAAAGAGCTGCAGAAGATCATGGAAAGCTACAACAACGGCGTGGATTACGAGATCGTCAAGAAGAACTCCACCGCCAAGAACACCAAGGATCTGGCCCGCGACTTCTTCATGTTTGGCCTGATGGCCGAGCTGTTTGCGAAGGACTGCGGCTTCTCCCGCGGCCTGGGCGGCTCGATGCACGCGTTCTTCCTGCCGTTCGGTATCTTCCCGAACAACGCCATCGTCGGCGGCGCCGGCCCGGTAGCCACCGGTGTCGCACTGTACAAAAAGTGCAACAAAAAGCCGGGCGTCGTCGTGGCCAATGCCGGTGACGGCGCGGCGGCCCGCGGCCCCGTGTACGAGTCGATGAACTTCGCGAACATGGATCAGTTCCGCGAACTGTGGGAGGACGGCTATAAGGGCGGT
Source organism: Clostridia bacterium (assembly GCA_017518415.1). Lineage (GTDB taxonomy): Bacteria > Bacillota > Clostridia > Oscillospirales > Acutalibacteraceae > RGIG6098. Next base: position 5,514 of record JAFWVC010000021.1, on the reverse strand, counting down.
CTGCCGATCATCTACAACTTCAACAACAACCACTACGGCATGGGCGGCCAGACCAAGGGCGAGACCATGGCGTACGGCGACCTGGTCCGCCTGGCGGCCATGACGCCCGACGAGATGCACGCCGAGCGCATCAACGGCTGGAACCCGCTGGCTGTCATCGACGCCTACAAGCGCAAGATGAAACTGATCAAAGAGGGCAAGGGCCCGGTGCTGCTGGACGTTGTGACCTATCGTCTGAGCGGTCACTCCACTTCCGACGTGATGACCTACCGTACCGAAGAAGAAGTGGAAGAGTGGAGAAAGCTCGATCCGCTGACGGTGTTCCCGAAGCAGATCGTCGACGCCGGTGTGGCCACCCAGAAAGAGATCGACGCTGTGCGCGATGCCGTGATTGACCGCAACCATCGTATGTTCATGCTTGCTTCCGATCTGCAGGTGGCTCCGTACACCGATTATCAGAAGAACCCCTACTTCCTGGAAGACATGATGTTCTCCAACAAAAAGGTGGAGAAGATGGACGACCGCGAGCCGGAAGTCCGCATCACGAAGGAAGAGAACGAGCGCGTCAAGAAGATCGCGGGCCAGGCCCGTTACGCGTTTGACGCGGCCGGCAAGCCGATCTCCAAGATGAAGGTCTACAACATCCGCGACGCTATCTTTGAGGCGATCCTGGATAAGTTCTACGTCGATCCGACGCTGATCACCTACGGTGAAGACGTGCGTGACTGGAACGGCGCCTTCGGTGTGTACCGCGGCCTGACCGAGGCGCTGCCTTATCACCGCCTGTTCAACGCGCCGATCGCCGAATCCGCCATCTGCGGCACCGCTACCGGTTACGGTATGGCGGGCGGCCGTGTCATCGTGGAATTGATGTATTGCGACTTCATCGGCTGCGCCGGTGACGAAATCTTCAACCAGATGGCCAAATGGCAGTCCATGAGCGCCGGCGGCCTGAAGATGCCGGTCGTCCTGCGCGTGTCCGTCGGTTCCAAGTACGGCGCGCAGCACTCTCAGGACTGGACCGCGCTGTGCGCGCATATCCCGGGCCTGAAAGTCGTCTTCCCGGTCACCCCGTACGACGCCAAGGGCCTGATGGCAGCCGCCCTCAACGGCACCGACCCGGTCGTCTTCTTCGAGAGCCAGCGCATCTATGATATGGGCGAGCGTTTTGTGAAGGAAGGCGTGCCGACCGGTTCCTATGAGGTTCCGTTCGGCGAGCCGGCCATCCGCAAGGAAGGCAAGGACATCACCATCCTGACCATCGGCGCGACGCTGTACCGTGCGCTGGATGCGGCCAAGATCCTCGAAGAACAGTACGGCGTGAGCGCCGAAGTCATCGACGCGCGCAGCGTGGTACCGTTCAATTACGAGAAGGTCATTGAGTCCGTCAAGAAGACCGGCCGCATCGTCCTGGCTTCCGACGCGTGCACCCGCGGCAACGTCCTGAACGATATGGCGCAGAACATCACCCAGCTGGCCTTCGATTACCTCGATGCGCCGCCCGTGGTCGTCGGCGCCAAGAACTGGATCACTCCGGCCTTCGAGTATGACAAGGAGTTCTTCCCGCAGCCCGAATGGATCCTGGATGCCATCCACGAAAAGATCATGCCGCTCAAGGGCTATGTGCCCACGACCAACTTCTCCAGCGTTGAGCTGATGAGAAAGGCCAAGAAAGGCGTGTAATCCCAGTACCCAAAAAGGCCGCGGACTGCATGAAAATGCCGTCCGCGGCCCTTTTTCCCGGCTTTGCGGGGAGGCCGGTCCGTCTTTCCGGATGACAAGGGGAAGACCTTGCCGGCAGCGGTACGCCGCTCCCGGAGCCAAAACGAACAATTTTTATCAAAAAGCAAAAAAAGCAGTTGACAAAAAGATACTTTGCAAGTATAATATCTTACGTTATGGCCCGGTAGTTCAGCTGGTTAGAACGCTAGCCTGTCACGCTAGAGGTCGACGGTTCGAGCCCGTTCCGGGTCGCCATTTGCTGCTATAGCTCAGTAGGTAGAGCGCATCCTTGGTAAGGATGAGGTCACCAGTTCGACTCTGGTTAGCAGCTCCACCCCCGCTGCCGGCAGGCGGCGGGGGATTATCTTTTTACAATACATACGTCCCGATTGGAGGAATGCGGTATGGTCTGCGGCCGTTTTCGCGTGATGGATGCGCATTGTCATATTTTTCCGGATAAAATAGCCGAAAAGGCGGCGGCAGCCACCAATCGCTTCTACGGGATGGAGGGACAGCCCGCCTGCAGCGGTACCGTCGCGCAGCTGCTTGCGGAAAGCGAAGCCGCCGGGATCGACCGGTTGGTCGTCCATTCCGTCGCCACCAAGCCGGAGCAGGTCTCCGCTATCAATGCCTTTATTGCCGCACAGGCGGCCGCTTATCCCGGCCGGCTGCTCGGGCTGGGGACGATGCATGCGGATTTTCCGGAGCCGGAGGCGGAGATCGGGCGGTTTCACGCCCTCGGCCTGCACGGGCTTAAAATGCATCCGGATATCCAGCAGACCGCCATTGATGACCCGCGCTGCCTGCCGATCTATCGGCTGTGCGCCCGCGAAGGGCTGCCGGTGCTGCTGCATACGGGGGACGCCCGGTATGACCTGTCCAACCCGGACCGGCTGATCCCGGTGCTGAAAGCTTTTCCGGACCTGAAGGTGATCGGGGCACACTTCGGCGGTTATTCGATCTGGGAGCAGGCAGCCGAACAGTTGGCCGGCTTTCCGAACCTGTGGGTGGACTGCTCGTCAAGCTTGCCGTTCCTTACGCCGCAAAAGGCAGTGGATTTGATCCGCCGCTATGGGGCGGATCGCGTGCTGTTTGGTTCGGATTACCCGATGTGGTCTCCGCACAGGGAACTGGCGCGCTTTTTGCAGCTGGATCTGACCGATGCCGAAAAGCGTTTGATTTTGTGGGATAACGCCGCGCGCTTGTACGGCCTGCCGGTTGAAGTATGACCGACGGGACCGTTTCCCGGGAAAAACAGCGGCACGGACGATCTTTATTCGTCCGTGCCGCTGTTTTATTTGGAAAGAAGCAGCCGCACGGCGTCATACGGCAGAGAGGGAACCCGGTAGCGGCGCCGTTTTTCGCCGAAACTGCGCACCTCGACGCCGCAAAGCCCCAACCGACGCTGCCGGGGCGTGCGTGTGATGATCACGGCGTCGGCCACTTCCCGGGGAATATGGATCTCATACAGGGCCAAACCGCGGCAGTAGCGCACCGAAACGGCCCGGCGGCTGAGCCCGAACCCGGCGGTGCGGTAACCGGAAAAACGCACCGCCAGCCACCAAAGGCAAAACACGCACAGCAGCGCGCACAGTGTCGTGCCGATCCGTCCCGGCAACCGGAGCGTCAGCGGTACACCGCCCGCCAGCAGGCACAGCGGCGCGGCCAGATACCGCGGGCATTCCCGCAAAACGGGGCGCAGCAGGCTGCGGCATACCGGAAAGTTGCCCAACAACCGGTCAAGCGCAGCAGCCGTCTGCCGTCTGCCGGCCGCGGGAATCAGGACAGGCCGCGTGCCGGCGTCCCGGCCGTATCCGGCCGCCGTGATGACGACGGTTTGCAGCCGGAACAGCCGCATCAGCAGCGTTTGCCGTATTTCCAGGGCGGTGATGCGGTGCGCATTGATCCATATGGTGCGCCGGGTGAACAGACCACCCGAAATCCGCAGATGCGTTCCTTCCTGCCAGGCTTTCAGGTTGGCTGTGCGGCAGATGCTGCGGCAAAAGGAATACAGCCAGCCCAGCATCAGCAGCCGACCGCTCTGGCGCAGCAGGAACGGCCAGGCGGACGCCTGCAGCAGCGCAGTCAGCGCCGGTTCGACGGCCCGGCCCGGCAGAGACCCGATGCGGTGCAGCGCCGGTGCGATGGCCAACAGCCCGACAGCAGCGTTGGAGCCGGAAAAAGCCAGTAAAAGCACCGGCCATATTTTGGCCCGGTAAGCAGGTGATGCGTCGCGTCGCCGGAGCGGCAGCCGGGCCTGCGCCTGCCGTGCGGACAGGTACAGCGAGGCGTCTGTTTTGCGCCGCAGGCCCGCGGTGCCGATGCGCAGCCGCATGCCTCCGCAGAGCCGTAACAGAGGCGTTTGTTCGCAGGCGGCCGTGGCGGCGTCGCGCAGGGGAAGATACAGTGTGCGCCGCAGCAGGATTCCCTGCCGGACGGTCAGCGCATGGGGACAAAGAAGGTACCGGCAGTGCCGGAAGCGCAGGATGGCGCGCGCAACGATCCATGCGGCCGGCAGCACGTCCGCCGGGGATACGGGCGGAATCTGCGACCAGACGCGGTGCAGCAGCAGCCGGCCGACCGGCAGTAAAAACAAGTACCATTGTCGGCTCATTTCCGCCGGGAGAAAGGAGGCGTGCGGACGGGTCTGCTTCATGTTTTTTCCTCCGCTTGAAAAGCCCGGAACAATTCTCCGGCCTGCTGTGCCGGCAAAAAAGGCAGCACCACGGTGCCGCCGGCAAAGCGCAGCAGCAGGGTGCGGCAGCCGCAGCGGCGATGCAGCGGCGGCGCAAGCAACTCGAAATTACGCAGCGAGCGGCGGGTGATAAACACCGTGCGGGATACGAATACGCCCATGTGCGCCTGCAGGAGCTGCCCGTCAAAAGCGCCTTTCAGCGTTTCGGCAAAGCGGCGGGGATACCGTGCCGTCAGCCAACCGCCGCCTCCCGCCGTCAGCAGGCCCGGCAGCCAGAAGGCGCGGTGGATCCCGATCGCGGCGGCGGCAAACAGCCCCGTCAGCGGCAGCGTCAGCAAAAGGATCCACGCCCGCAGCAGTTTTTCCGTGTTTCGGTTCCCGGAAAAAGTCAAGACGATCCCTCCTTGGATATCATAAGTATACGCCGCCGGGCAGCCGGATAAACCGCTGCCCGGGAAATACGCCGGCCGGCGCGCGCATTGGCTGCCGCTACAAAAAACACCGCTCTTCCGCGAACTTTTTTGTGACAGAGTTTTTCGCAATATCCCTTGCATTTGCGGCGGAATATTGCTATAATATACAATAGTTTAACAACCGGGTCTGCCGGCACACAATACAGGAGGATGTAACATGAAAATCTTTTTGGACAGCGCTAACATTGAAGACATCAAAAAAGCGTACGACATGGGCGCCATCAGCGGCGTGACCACCAACCCGTCGATCATCTCCCGCGAGAACCGCAAGTTCGACGATATCCTGGCCGACGTGACCAAGATCATGGTCGACGGGCCGGTGTTTGCCGAGGTGCTTTCGCTCGACGCCGAAGGCATGATCAAAGAGGGCCGCGCCCTTGCTAAAAAGAGCAAAAACATCGTCGTGAAGATCCCGATGATCCCGGAAGGGCTCAAAGCGGTCAAAACGCTGGCCGGTGAAGGCATTACCGTCTGCGTGACCGTGATCTTCTCCGCCCCGCAGGCGATTCTCGCCGCCAACGCCGGCGCGTCTTACGTGGCGCCGTTCGTCGGCCGTCTGGACGACATCGGCGAAAACGGTCTGGATCTGGCGGCCGAGATCCGCGAGATCTTTGACGCCCAGGG
>JAFWVC010000020.1 GCA_017518415.1 Clostridia bacterium | reverse complement strand
CTGCGGCGCAACGGCCGCACCGCTGAAACGCTGGACTGGCTGCGGGAGTTTTATATTCCCATCGATTACCCCGTCACCGGTCAGAAGCGTATCCCGTGGGACCTGATGCCCGCTTACTGGACCACGCATCCGGCTTTGTACGACCGGGATGCGTGGATGCACGACCCCGTTATGCAGACCGGCGACGTAGCTTCGCAGGCGCAAACCGTTTTCAGCGGCATCGATCAACTGCTGGCGGCGTACGGATATCACAGAAGCGGCAACTGCTACCGCGTGGTCGAACCGAACGAAGACACCCTCGTGTTTTTCTGCCACCTCGGCGTACAGTTCCTGATCCTGTCCCATCTGCTGGGGATGTCGGCGCCCGTGCTGTGGCAAAACTTTTTCGTCGCGCCGACCGCCGTCACCGTCGTACAGACGGAGGAACGCGAAAAAGGCATCGCCGCTTTCCGCTGTCACATGCTGGGCGACGTTTCTCATCTGTACACAGCCGGTGAGCCGTACTCCCGTTCCGGATCGTTTGAAGAGATGCAATAACCAAAACGTTTATGCAAAAAAGGCCGGCGCAGCTGCGCCGGCCTTTTTGATTTGTTCCGATCAGACGGTCATCCTTCGCACTTCTTGACGCCGAGGGTCGCCGCCTCGCCGTTGATGTTCCACTCCTTGACGTAGCCGTCCGCCGCGCCGAGATGCAGCGCCTCCCCGAGCACCTCAGCCAACAGTTCCTGCCGCCGGCGCTGCAAAATGTCCGCCAGCCGGTCGTTGCCGGTCAGGTAGACCTCGATGTGATCCGTCACCTCGAAGCCGGCCTCCTTGCGCATCGTCTGCAATTTGCTGATGATCTCACGCATGAAGCCTTCCTCGACCAGCTCGTCGGTCAGCACGATATTGAGCGCCACCGTCACGCCGCGGTCGCTCTGCACGGCAAACCCCGGTGCGGAGGTCTGTTCAATCAGCAGATCGTCCGGTTCCAGCTCTACCTGTGTGTCGGCCAGCGCCAGGGTCAGCTTGCCGTCGGCCTGCAGCGTCCTCATCGCCTCGGCTCCGTTGAGTTCCGCCAATGCCGTACGAATCTGGTTGAGCAATTTGCCGTACTTCTGCCCGAGGGTGCGCAGCTGCGGCTTAAAGGTATATGAAATAAACCGGCTGTCGTCATCTGTAAAGGTAATTTTCTTTACATTTAGCTCGTCCAGAATGACGGCCTGATACGCCGGGCTGACGACCTGATCGGCACGCACGTACATCTCAGCCAGCGGCTGCCGGTTTTTGACGGCACCGGCATTGCGGGCGGCGCGGCCCAACGTAACGATTTGCAGCACGCCGCGCATATCCTCTTCCAGCTGCCGATCCGTATACAGGTCGTCCGCCGCCGGATAATCGCACAGATGTACGCTTTCCGGTGCAGAAGGATCCACGCTGCAAACCAGGTTGCGGTAGATGTCCTCACTCATGAAGGGAATCATCGGCGCAGCCAGTTTGGCCACCGTGACCAGCGCGGTATACAGCGTCATATAGGCGCACACTTTGTCCTGCGGCATGCCGGACACCCAATAGCGCTCCCTGCTGCGGCGGACGTACCAGTTGCTCATCTCATCCACAAAGTTTTGCAGGGCGCGGGCCGCCTCCGGAATCTTGTACTGATCCAGGTCGCCGTCCATTTCACGGATAAGGGTTTGCAATTTGGACAGCAGCCACCGGTCCATCACGGTCAGCGGCAGGTCCTGCAAGCGGTACTGCATCGGGTTGAACTGATCAATTTCCGCATACAGAACAAAGAAAGCATAGGTGTTCCACAGCGTGGAAAGGAAGGTCCGCTGTCCCTCCTGCACAGCCTTGGCATAAAACCGGTTGGGCAGCCACGGTGCGGAATTGGTGTAGAAGTACCAGCGCACCGAATCGGCACCGAAGGTGGCCAGCGCCTCAAACGGATCGACGGCGTTACCCTTGGATTTGGACATCTTCTGCCCGTTTTCATCCTGTACGTGGCCGAGCACCAGCACGTTGCGGTACGGTGCCTGATGGAACAGCAAGGTGGAAATAGCCAACAGAGAATAGAACCAGCCGCGGGTCTGGTCAACGGCCTCGGAAATGAAGTCGGCCGGGAACTGCTGTTCGAACAACTGCTGATTTTCAAACGGATAGTGATGCTGCGCAAACGGCATGGAACCGGAATCGAACCAGCAGTCGATCACCTCGGGCACCCGTTTCATCGGCTTGCCGCACCGTGGGCAGGTGATGGTCACGGCATCGATATACGGGCGATGCAGTTCGATATCGTCCGGGCAGTTGTCGGACATCTGTTTCAGTTCCTCGATGCTGCCGACGGCGTGCTGATGGCCGCAGGCGCACTCCCAGATATTCAGCGGCGTGCCCCAATAGCGGTTGCGACTGATGCCCCAATCCTGCACGTTTTCCAGCCAGTCGCCGAAACGGCCCTTGCCGATGCTGTCCGGCATCCAGTGGACGGTGTTGTTGTTGCGGATCAGTTCGTCGCGCACCTCAGTCATGCGGATGAACCACGATTCTCTGGCATAATACAGCAGCGGCGTGTCGCACCGCCAACAGAACGGATAACTGTGCGTGAAGGTCGGCGCCGCAAAGAGCAATTTCCGCTCGCGCAGATCCGCCAACACCTCTTTATCGGCGTCCTTGCAGAACATACCCGGCCACTTGGTTTCGGCCGTCATACAACCTTTGGCGTCCACCAGCTGTACCAACGGCAGATCATACCGGCGGCCGACCTTGGCGTCGTCCTCGCCGAATGCCGGCGCGATATGTACCACGCCGGTACCGTCCGTCAGCGTGACGTAGTTGTCACACACGACGTACCAGCATTTTTTCTGCGGCTTGACAAAGTCGAACAGCGGCTCGTACTCGATGCCTTCCAGTTCTTTGCCGACGAAGCGCTGCAACACCTCGTGGTCGCCCACAACGGCCTGCGCAAGCGCTTCGGCCAGATAATACACTTCCTCCCCGGCCTTGATCTTGACGTACATTTCGTCCGGGTTGACGCACAGCGCCACGTTGGACGGCAGCGTCCACGGCGTGGTGGTCCAGGCCAGGATATACGCCTGCTCCCCTTTTACCTTGAACTTGGCGATGGCGGAGCGCTCCTTAACGTCCTTGTATCCCTGCGCCACCTCGTGGCTGGACAAGGGCGTACCGCAGCGGGGGCAATACGGCACGATCTTGAAGCCTTTATACAACAGGCCCCGCTCCCAGATCTGCTTCAAGGCCCACCATTCGGATTCGATAAAGGTATTGTCGTAGGTCACGTAGGGCTTTTCCATGTCCGCCCAAAAGCCGACCGTGTGGGAAAAATCTTCCCACATGCCCTTATATTTCCAAACGCTTTCCTTACATTTTTCGATAAACGGCTCCAGGCCGTAGGCCTCTATCTGATCCTTGCCGTTGATATGGAGCAGTTTTTCCACTTCCAGCTCCACCGGCAGGCCGTGGGTATCCCACCCCGCCTTGCGCGGCACCATATAGCCTTTCATCGTACGGTAGCGCGGGATCATATCCTTGATCACGCGGGTCAGCACGTGGCCGATATGCGGCTTGCCGTTGGCCGTGGGCGGCCCGTCGTAAAACGTATAGGTTGGCCCGTCTTCGCGCGCCTGCATACTGCGCTCGAAAATATGGTTTTCCTCCCAAAAAGCCTCCGTGCGTTTTTCGCGCTCGACAAATTTCAGGTCCGTCGATACTTTCTGATACATTTCGGTCCCCTCCTGATGATGAAAAAACCTCCGCCCCAAAACAGGACGGAGGTCTGACCCCGCAACCACCTATTTCGACATACAATGTATATATGCGGCCCGGATAACGGCGGGCAACCGTCCGCGCTTACTGCATGGTTCAGCGGGAAGCGACGAAGTGATCTTCACGCCGGCCGTACTGGTCAGGGCTTGCACCGTACCCCTGCTCGCTGGTCGTTCCGAAAGGGCGCTACTGTCTTCGTCATAGCCTTACAATATTTATTAAAACAAAATATATCACGAAACCCGCGCTTTGTCAAGCATGGTTTGTACGGCGGCGCCGGCGCCTCCGTTTGCGGGCAGGCGACTCCGGCGCGGCGGCGGACGGTGCCTTCGGCACGGCGGCCGGCTTGACTCTGGGCGGGCGCGGCATTTTCGGCGTGGTCTCCATCACCTGCATGGGGTACGGATGGTCCTCGACCACCGGCACCTTTTTGCCGGTCAGCTTTTCGATGTCCTTCCAATACGGCAGCTCGTCAAAGCAGCAAAAAGAGAGCGCCGTGCCGCCGCAGCCGGCCCGCCCGGTACGGCCGATGCGGTGCACGTAGGTCTCCGGCACTTCGGGCAGATCGTAATTGACCACGAAGGGCAACTGCTCGATGTCGATGCCGCGGGCCGCAATGTCGGTTGCAATAAGCACAGACAGCCGCCTGTCCTTAAAATCGCCCAGCGCCTTCTGCCGGGCGGTCTGCGATTTATTGCCGTGGATGGCGGCCGCCTGGATGCCGGCCTTGCCCAGCAGGCGCGCCAACCGGTCGGCACCGTGCTTGGTGCGCACGAAAACCAGCGTGGAATCCCGGCAGACGGTTTGCAGCAGATGAATCAGCAGATCTTTTTTATTGGCCTTGTCCACAAAGAAAACGGATTGGCGAATCACCTCCACCGTCGAGGCGGACGGCGTAACCTCCACCCGCTGCGGATCATGCAGGAAGGTGTCCGCCAGACGGGCGACCTCCGGCGGCATCGTCGCGGAAAAAAGCAGCGTCTGCCGCTTGGCAGGCAGATAAGAAAGGATGCGGCGCACGTCGTGGATAAAGCCCATATCCAGCATCCGGTCCGCCTCGTCCAGCACGAGGATCTGCACGGCGTCAAGCACGACGATGCCTTGCCCGTACAGGTCGTTCAACCGGCCCGGCGTGGCCACCAGGATATCGACGCCGGCGGCCAGCTGCTCTTCCTGCGGCTTTTGGGATACCCCGCCGAACACCACGCAGCTGCGCAGCGGCAGAAAGCGGCCGTACAAGCAAAAGTTTTCGTATATCTGCAAGGCCAGCTCCCGGGTCGGCGTGACCACCAGCACGCGGACGGTCCGCCGTGCCGGGACCGGCTGCCGCATCAGTTTTTGCAGAATCGGCAGCGCAAACGCCGCCGTTTTGCCGGTGCCTGTCTGCGCAATGCCGATCAGATCCCTGCCGGCCGCAACCGCGGGAATGGCCTGCTGCTGGATCGGCGTCGGCTCGGTATAGCCGGCCTGCGCCAACGCCCGCAGGATAGGCGGTGAAAAGTGAAAGGCGTCAAATCCCATAACGTTCTCCTTGTTTTGTAAAATAAAGCGGTTGCCCAACGAGGCCGGACCGTTTTTCCGATATACAGACGGGCACATTCACCGCTCGCGCAGACAAACGGACCGGATCGCATCCCATTGCCGGTTTTCGCACCAGTAAACCGTCCTTTCCCCCACGTCATACACCATCGACACAACGGTCGGGCACACCTGCTGCGAAACGGCCCGCAGCACGCCGAAAGCATCCGGTACGTCAAAGGCGTCCGATGCCTGCCGCAGCATGGCCTGCGCCGTCTGATACCGGTCCCGCCCCATCCACGGATGCGTTTCCGCATCCTGCTTAAAGGGAGAAAAGTTCGTCAGCACGGTATAAACCGGTTTTTCCCGGTACAAACAGCCCTGCCCGGGGACAATGTACAACACGTTACCATCGCCGTCGGACAAAGCAGACATAAAGGTAACGCCGGGCACACTGTACACGGGGCCTTGTTCGGCCGCGGCGCGGACCTGCCGCAGCGTCTTTTTCTGCAGCAGCAGGTCGGTATCCAGCAAAATGACGTGGCTGCCTTCGCCGGCAGGGTCGCTGCGCGCGTCAAAGGGCCAGCAGGTCGGCATGCCGACAAAATCACCGCGGGCATTGGCGCCGAACAGCGGCAGCCACCCCTCTTTCGCGTCGTGGATCTCGATCAAAACGCCCTGTTCCGCAGGCCTCACCCTGTACTCCATCTGCAAAAGGTCAAGGTTCCAACCGACGATCGTCTTGTTCCGGTTGACGACAAAGCTGGTACACATAAGGCGGCCCCCTTCCCGCAAAAAGTTCAGATAACCGGCGCAGGCCGCGCCGCCCCGGTTATTCCCCCTGCTCCAGCAGCTGACGCAGCCCGTCTCTGAAGTCGTGAAAACGCCGCGGAAAGTTCTGTGAACCGTGCGCGTATATCTTTCTGTCGCCGTTGACAGTCGCGTGCAAGGTGAACATCGTCCCGTCTTTTATACCGCGCGGATGCGGGCCGTAGAACCCGTCCCACGAGAGCAGGCGGCAGCTGTTAAGCAGCCCGAGTGCCTGCTCTTTGCTGCACGACGCGCACTTTTCCGGCTTGCGCCGGTCACCGCCGTCCTTGGTAACATACAGCTCATACTGCACGACTTCCGCCCGGTCCCCGTTCATCGACAGCTCATATTCCGTCCTGCGGCGCATGCCGCTCAAACGCAGCGTGACGACCTCGAAAGATTCTATCCCGCCGGAGGGCTTGGGCCGCCCGGTCTCTTTGAGCAGTTTGCAATACCGCCAAAAGTTGACCAGCTTGTTTTTCCGCGCTTTTTGCAGATACTGCCTGTATTCCCCGCCGGTGAGGAGAAAATACTCGTCCGCCGCAGCAGAGGCGTTGTCCCGGTTGTACGTACCGGAAACGTGGAGGATCAGGTTGCCGGCCGCATCTCTGCCGACGGTTTCGCACAGCAGCCCGGCGGTGTCGACTAAGGCGTCAAACAGCGCGGTATACCCGTACCGGGTTTCTGTTTCGATCTTCTTCATCTTGATATCCTCCTTTTCCGTTGATCCGCAGCGCGGCGCGGGCAAGCCCG
>JAFWVC010000019.1 GCA_017518415.1 Clostridia bacterium | reverse complement strand
TCGTTGCGGCTGCGGCCGGTATGCAGCCGCTTGCCGGCGTCCCCGATGCGGGCCGTCAGCTCCCCTTCGATAAAGGTATGGATATCCTCCGCCGCCGGATCGATCGCCAGCGTCCCGTCATCCAGTTCCTGCGCGATGGCCCCCAGCCCTTCGCTGATCTTCCGGCCGTCCTCCGGCGAAAGGATGCCCTGCGCCGTCAGCATCGCGGCGTGCGCCAGGCTGCCGGCGATGTCCTGTTGGGCCATCCGGCTGTCAAAAGCGATGGAAGAGTTGAAGTCGTTGGTCTTGGGGTCAAGCTCTTTGCTGAACCGCCCCGTCCACAATTTCATGCGAGAAAACCCCTTATTCTTTGATCAGGTGCTTCATGGCCTGCACCTTGACCGGCAGGCCGAACAGGTTGATGAAACCGCGGCTGTCCGTCTGGTCGTAGCAATCGTCCTCCCCGAAGGTGGCGATGCCCTCGTCGTACAGCGAATACGGCGACGTCACCGACGCCGGCATGACGTTGCCCTTATACAGTTTCAGCTTGACGCTGCCGGTCACGTGCACCTGCGTCTCGGTGACAAAGGCGCTCATCGCCGCGCGCAGCGGCGTATACCACAGCCCGTTGTACACCAGCTCGCTGAACTTGCCGGCGATCTGCTGCTGTTTGTAGTGCATCGTATCCCGGTCGAGGCAGATGGTTTCCAGCGTCTGGTGCGCTTTATACAGGATGGTGCCGCCGGGCGTCTCGTACACGCCGCGGCTCTTCATGCCGACCAGCCGGTTTTCCACCATATCCACCAGCCCGATGCCGTTGGCGCCGCCCAGCTTGTTGAGCGTTTCCACCAGCGTCACGCCGTCCATCTTCTTCCCGTCGACGGCCACCGGCACGCCCTTTTCAAAGTCGATGGTCACGTAGGTGGCCTTGTCCGGCGCCTGCTCGGGGGATACGCCCAGTTCCAGGATCTTGTCGTACTGCGGCTCGTTCGCGGGGTCCTCGAGATCCAGCCCTTCGTGGGACAGATGCCACAGGTTCTTGTCTTTGGAATAATTCGTCTCACGGGTGATCTTCAGCGGCACGTGATGCGCCTCGGCGTAATCGATCTCTTCGTCACGGGACTTGATGCTCCACTCCCGCCACGGCGCGATGATCTTCATCTGCGGTGCAAAAGCCTTGATGGTCAACTCAAACCGGACCTGATCGTTGCCTTTGCCGGTGCAGCCGTGGGCGATGGCGTCCGCCCCTTCCTTCTGCGCGATCTCCACGATGCGCTTGGCGATGATCGGCCGCGCAAAGGAGGTGCCCAGCAGATACTGATTTTCATACACGGCGCCCGCCTGCATCGTCGGGAAGATGAAGTCTTCCACAAACTCCTTGCGCAGGTCCTCGATATACAATTTGGATGCGCCGGTACGCAGGGCTTTTTGCTCCAGCCCTTCCAGCTCGCTGCCCTGCCCGACGTCGGCCGCGACGGCGATGACCTCGCAATTGTCATAATTTTCCTTCAGCCACGGGATGATGATGGAAGTGTCCAGCCCGCCGGAATAGGCCAGCACGACTTTTTTGATCTTTTGTTTCATATCGTTTATCTCCTCTTTTTTGTTGCTTGTCTTTCATTATAACCGTTTTTTTGAAAAATGCAAGCCCCTTTTTTGAATAAATATTCTGATTTTTTATTTTTTTATCTTAAAATTTGCTTTTTCTCTTTTGTTAATCGCATTTTTATTCATTTTATATGCAGCGGCATATTGTCTTTCCGCCGCCGCATATACTGGGGCAGAAAGGAAAGCGAAAGGATGATCACCATGACGACATTGTTTGCCCCGGAGGGTCAGCGCCTGCACGCCGAGGAAAACCGCCGGGCACAGCGCAGCCCCGCCGCCCTGCGGGAAGCCTGCGGTACCGGGCAGATTCTGGAAGCCCGGGCCATTTTATGCGACAGCGAGCACAACCTGCACGTCGACCTGCCGTGCATGGCCGGGGTCATCCCCCGGGAGGAGGGTGCCCTGAGCCTCGGCGACGGCGGCGTGCGGGATATTGCGCTGATCTCCAGCGTGAGCAAGCCGGTGTGTTTTACCGTGACCGGCTTCCGCACCCTGCCGGGCGGGGAAAAGCAGGCGATCCTGTCCCGCCGGGACGCCCAGCGCCGCTGCCGGGAGCAATATCTGCAAAAGCTGCGCCCCGGCGACATCCTGCCGGCGCGGGTCACGCGGCTCGAACCGTTCGGCGCTTTTTGCGACATCGGCTGCGGTATTGCGGCCCTGCTGCCGATCGCCAACATCTCGGTCAGCCGCATCCCGCACCCATCGGAGCGTTTTTCGGTCGGGACCGATCTGTTCTGCGCCGTCTCCTCCTTCGACGGCGACCGGCTGTGTTTGACACAAAAGGAACTGCTCGGCACATGGGAGCAGAACGCCGCGCTGTTTTATCAGGGCGAAACGGTGGCCGGCATCGTGCGCTCGGTCGAAGAATACGGCATCTTTGTCGAGCTGACGCCCAATCTGGCCGGGCTGGCGGAGCCGCACCCCGGCGTGCGCCCCGGCATGCAGGCAGGGGTCTACATCAAAAGCATCCTGCCCGACCGTATGAAGATCAAGCTCGTGCTCATTGACGCGCAGGACGCGGCCTGCTCCCCGCCCCCGCTGCGGTATTTTCAGACGGAGGGGCACATTTCCCGCTTTTTGTATTCGCCCGCCTGCTGCGCCCGCCGCATTGAAACGGTGTTCGACGTCGACCCGCCGGCGTAAAACCGAAACGGCCCTGTTGTCAGGGCCGTTTTTTCGTTTGCTCCGCCAAAAGGCGTCCGCCCGGGCGCTTAAAAAAGAAACTCCAGCTCGTCGGGGGAGAAGGTGACCGCGTCGACGGGAAAGCCTCCCTTTTCCACCAGCGTTTTGACCGTGTCGTATTCGTGAATGTCCATGTGTTTTCCTCCGCTTCGTTTGCATCGGTTTTTTGAAAACAGCATGAACGGCATCTTTTGTCAATGCCTTGCGAAAACTTTCCCCCGCCGCCGCAAAAAGGTTTGCCGTTTTGTCCGCGGTGTGATATACTGTGATATAATATCGGAATAAAAACAAAAAAAGGGAGGGA
>JAFWVC010000018.1 GCA_017518415.1 Clostridia bacterium | reverse complement strand
GAAGTGCTACCACCGGTCTTACTGTAAAGTCCAGCAATACGGACAAACTGGTGGCCCCCGGCACCAAGAACGACACCGGCCTGACCTTCAACGTGACCGGTACGCCCGAAGTGGACGTCGCTGTGGAAATGAGCATTGACGCCAACACTGCCAAGGAAATCTTCCTGAAATCCGGCACCTATGCGGATATGACCACCGCTGCTGCTGATGATACCTTTACGCAGTCGGGTGACTACTATCCCGTGCGGTTCACCCTGACGATCGGCACCGGCTCCTCGGCCAAGACCAAAACCGGCACGCTGGCCGAGATCAAGGCTGCTCTTGCGGATGCGACCACGGCCGTCACTTATCCGGCGGGCACCAATCTGCAAACCGCGATCGGCACCATCAAACTGACCTGGGAGTGGGCTTACGGTACCCCCGGCGACGTCAGCGGCAACGACAAGGCTGACACCCTGCTGGGCGACCTGGCTGCCGGCACGACGATTGTGCCCGACGCTCCTGATGCTGCCAACTACGAGCTGAACGAGGTCGTCGACATCACCATCAACATCACTCAGGTCGACTAATCTGAATCCATTACCGCAAGTTAGTTTCTAACGGGACGCGGGCCCGCCTGCTTTGTGGCAAGGCAGGCGGGCCCTTCTGCTCCGGTTTGAAAGGGCGGGCCGCGGGTTCCGCGGCCGATCCTTTTGCACCGGAGACTCTTATACCAAGGCGAAAGGGGGAAAAGCCGCATGCACGTTCTGTCCAGGATCCGGCCGTGGCTGCTCCCTCTTTTTTTGGTGCTCTTCATCGCCGAGATGCTGCTGCTGCCGCTGGTACTGTCCATGACCTACGCCGACCGGCCCGACAACCCGCATCATCTGCTGACCTACCAGAACAACCGCCTGACCTGGGATGAGGATACCCGGGTCAACAACAAAGGCGTGGCCGAGCTGACCCTCTTTGACGCCGTGTACCAGCACGTCCACTCCGACGACGGGGCCAAGGTGCTGGCCCCCGGCACCGAGGGCGACAACCTCGTGCGGCTGAAAAACGGCAGCGACGGCACCGTGACCTACACCGCCGTGCTGTACCGCATCAAATCCGCCAGTATCCTGCCGGTTTCCGCCCGGCTGGACGGCGACGGGTACGACGTCGTAAACGCCCCGACGCCCGACGGCGTGAACGGCGAGAGCATCGTGCGGGCCGTTGCCGGGGAACTCAAGGCCGGCCAGATCGCCGACTTCGCCATCGACTGGTACTGGCTGTTTGAGGAAAGCGCCACACAGGACGAGATCGACACCGCGCTGGGCGACGCCGCCGCCGCCGGCGACGCGGAGGACATCATCGTGGGCCTGTATATCACCATCGACGACGACGGCACCATCCACACGCCGGAGACGGGCTACAGCCCCCTGGTGCTCGAGTACGTCACGCTGATGGTCATCAGCGCTGCGGTGCTGATCCTACTGCTGTTCAGCCGGCGCCGCGAGAAAAAAGAAGAAGACACGAAGGCCGCCCCCCATGCGTGACGGCGTCCGGAAAGCGCTGCGCACGGCCGGAAAGGTGCTGGCGGCGGCGCTGACGGCGCTGCTGGCGCTGGTGTTGGCGGCCAATTTATATCTGATCGTCGCGCGCAGCGTCTTCGGCCAAAGCGACCCGACGGTGTTCGGCTTTACCGGCGCCGTGGTGCTTACCGGCAGCATGGCCGGCACCATCGAGGTCAACGACATGGTCGTCACCCGCCGGCAGAGCGCCTACGACGTGGGCGACGTGGTGACCTACCGCCGCGCCGGCGCGCGTTCGACCACCACCCACCGCATCGTTGCGCGCACCGAGGACGGCTTTATCACCCGCGGGGACGCCAACAACGGCGACGACGCCGCCATCCGCGAGCAGGAGATCATCGGCAAGGTGGTGGCGGTGATCCCGAAGATCGGCGCGGTGACGGCGTTCCTGCAATTCCCCGCCGGGGTGCTGGCACTGCTGCTGGCCGGCGCCGCCCTGCTCGAGCGCCGCGCGATCGCCGACGCGCTGCGGCGGCTCTTCGGCAAGGGCAAAAAAGAGGAATAAGGCGACGCGCCGGGTACCCGGCGCGTTTTTTGTCCCATTGTGTTTTTTGTTGACAGCCTGCCCGCCGGCTGATATACTGATACTATCTTAAAAGAAAGGGGGGCGGCCGGCATGGAGGCGCTGTATGCGTTTGCGTTTGCCTGCCGGGTGGAGGACAGCCGCGAACTCGCGCAGATTCATCCGCGTACCCGGCGCGCGCGCGCCGGGTATCTGGTGCTGACGGTGCTGGCTCTGCTCGGCTGCCCGGCGCTGATCCTGCTCGGGTACAAGCCGGCCGTCATCCCGCTGGCGGTGCTGGCCTTGCTGGCGCTGGCGGCGGTGCTGTATCTGCCGGCGCTGTACGCCCCGCTGCTGCGCCGCCGGTATATGCCGGGCGCTTTCGTCGGCCGGCGCGAGGCGGCCTTTTACCCGGAGGGGTTCACCTTCCGCGGGGCGCAGACCGCCCTGTCGGTGCGGTATACGGCGGTGCGCCGCGTGACCGAGACCGAGAACCTGTACCTGATCGCGCTGGCGACGGGGCAGGTGTTCTACCTGCGCCGGGACGGCCTGACCGCGGGGGATGCGCAGGCGTTTTCCGCTTTTCTGGCGGAGCGGACCGGCCGCGCCGTGTGCCGCCGCCGGGGCGTTCCGCCGGCCGGCCGGGTGCGCGTGCTGGCTTTTGCCGCCGCGGCCTGCTTTTTGCTCGCCTCCTGCGCGCTGGCCCTCGTGTGGATGCGCCGCCCGACGATGTATTGGGCCGCCGAGTACGGCGTAGAGCTGACGGCGGAGTTTATCCGCCGCCCGCTGCCGGATGAGAAAACGCTGTTTTCCGCTTACAGCGACGGGGTCGAGGTGAACGTGCACCGCTACCCGCTGTGGGAGGTGCAGGCGCAGCTCGGCACCAAGGCCGACAGCGTTGACCGCCTGGTGGACAAGGAGATCGCCTACGCGGCGCGCACCTACGGCGCCTTCTTCCTGACCGACGGGCCCTTCCTGCTCGCCAACGGCGCCGGGATGTTCTGTTACCTGTGCGCCGCGGCCGGCGGTACGGCGGGCTGCTGCGAGGTCATCCTTGTGCAGGACGGGCATTTTTACCTGACCGAGTTTATCTGCGACGCCGGCGCGCTCGGCGCCCTGACGGATACGCTGTACCGCTGGGCCGCCTCCATTCAGCTGCGCTGACCGGGAAAAGAAAAAAACGAAAAGCTCTGTGCCGCCGGCACAGAGCTTTTTATATGCGGAAACCTTTATTGCGATATATTGCGAACTTTTTCGCAACGGGAGACGATGAACTGCCGGACCAGCTCGAAATCCTCCGCGGGGGCGTACACCTGATTGCGGCTGAGCCGGCCGTTGACCTTGATCAGCCGGCGGCGGGGGTACGCTTTGACCTTGCGCACGCGGGCAAACTCGGTATACATCTCGGTGCGGCGGGCGTTCATGCCGACGCCGACGGTGGTCATCCGCCCGGAGACAAGGCCGCCGAGCGCCGTCAGCGCGGACAGGCGTTTGGCTTTTTTTGCCTGCGCCGCCGTTTGCCGGTGCAGGACGCCTTTGTCGTCCATCTCGAACTCGACGACGTATTTGCCGCCCATGACGGCGGCGTACAGCAGGTACCCCAGCGCGGTCACCACCGTCATCCCGAGCAGGAAGTAGCCGAGGAACGGCAGATTGGACAACGCCTGCCGCGCGCCCCAGTTGGCCAGATCCGCCAGCAGCACCACGGCGGAAATGCCGAGGAAGAGGCAGAAAAAGATCTTCCACACAAGAAAAAAGTAGGTAGGGTGGGTGAAGAGGTTCACTTCGTACACCCAGCGGTATACGCCGTCCTCCCCGCGGGTGACGCGGGGCGTGAACAGCGCCGGAGCGGGCGTTTTCATGCCGGGCCTCCTTTTATACGGGCAGCCGCACGGGGAAAACGGTTATAAGAGGGCCAGCCCGTTTTTCAGATCGTCGATGATGTCCTGCACGTGTTCGATGCCGACCGACAGACGGATCAGTTCCGGCTTGACGCCGCATTCCGCCAGTTGTTCGTCGGTCATCTGCCGGTGGGTGGTGCTCGCCGGGTGCAGCAGGCAGGTGCGCAGATCGGCCACGTGGGTGGCAATGGCGGCCAGTTTGAGGTTGTTCATCAGGCGGCAGGCCGCGTCCCGGCCGCCGCGCACACCGAAGCTGATGACGCCGCTGCCGCCGTGCGGCATGTATTTGGTCGCCAGCTTGTACTGCGGGTCGCCCGGCAGATGAGGGAACTTGACCCAGGTGACCTGCGGCTGCTGCTGCAGGAACCGGGCGACCGCCAGCGCGTTTTCACAATGGCGCTGCATACGCAGGTGCAGCGTGTCGATCCCGAGGCTGAGCAGAAAAGCGTTCTCCGGGCTCGGAGCCGAACCGAAGTCCCGCATCAGATGGGTGCGGCATTTGACAATATAGCCGGCGTTGCCGAAATCCCTGGCGTAGACAAGGCCGTGATAGCTTTCGTCCGGCGTGGTCAGGCCGGGAAATTTGTCGGCGTGCGCCATCCAGTCAAACCGGCCGGAATCGACGATCATGCCGCCGAGGGAGACGGCGTGCCCATCCAGATACTTGGAGGTGGAGTGCACGACGATATCCGCCCCGAACTCAAACGGGCGGCAGTTGATCGGCGTCGGGAAGGTGTTGTCGACGATCAGCGGCACCCCGTGCCGGTGGGCGGCGGCAGCAAAGCGGCTGATATCCAGCACGTCAAGCGATGGGTTGGACAGCGTTTCGCCGAAAACCAGGCGGGTGTTGGGACGGAATGCCGCCTCCAGCGCGGCGTCATCGGCTGTGGGAGAGACGAAAGTTACGTCGATGCCCAGCTCCCGCAGGGTTTTGTGGAACAGATTGAAGGTACCGCCGTATACCGCCGCCGAAGAGATGATATGATCCCCCGCGCGGGCGATATTCATCACCGCAAAGGCGCTGGCCGCCATGCCGGCGCTGGTCATCAGCGCGCCGACGCCGCCTTCCAGCGCCGCCACCTTGCGTTCGACCGCGTCGGTGGTCGGGTTGCCCAGACGGGTGTAGAAAAAGCTGCTGCTCTTCAAATCGAAGCATTCGCCCATTGCCTGCGCGCTTTCGTATTTGAAGGTCGTGCTCTGATACACCGGGACGACCCGGGCCTCGCCGTTTTTCGGCTGCCAGCCTTCCTGAATACATTTGGTCTCTATATGCCAAGCCATAATCCGATTACCTCCTGCCGTGCATTGTAAAAAGATAGCCATAGTATAGCATCTTAACCGGGAAAAAGCAATCCCTTTTTAGAGCGGGATCTCCACCGTCGTACCGAGGGAGAAGGAGAACAGCAGCGCCTGCCGGATCGGCCGGCCGCAGATATCCGCCAACGCCCGTGCATACAGCTGCAGCTGCGGCGCGTAACGTTGGCGCAGCTGCTCCGCCGTCAGGCCCCGGTCGGTTTTGAAGTCGATCAGTACCGGGCCGTCCGGCTCGGTCAGCAAGGCGTCGGCAATGCCCTGCACAACGATGAACTCGTCGCCGTCCTGCGCCGGGAGAGGCCCGTCCGGCAAGGGATATTCCCGGGCCGGCAGCGCAAAGGTGAAGGGCACCTCCCGCTGATAATCGGCGCCGGCCAGGATGCGCTGCCGCAGCGGATGGTCAAAGAAGGTGCGCAGCCGCTCCGGCTGCAGCGCTGCCGCCTGCCGCGGCGTCAGGCAGCCGGACTCTGTCAGCCGCACGATTTCCTGCCCGATCGCATCGGGCGCAATGCGCAGGTCGGCAAACTGCATGAACAGATGGAAAGCCGTTCCGCGTTCGGCGCCCGACAGAGCGCGCTGCCGGCCGGAAAAATCAGGGCAGATAAAGGCCGCAGGCGTTTCCGGGGCAGCGGTCATCTGTTCCGCCAGCCGCGAAACGGCGCATTTGGCGGGCACGGCGGCCAGCGCCGCGTGCGGATAGGTCCAATTCAGCCGGGGAGTCATCTGCGCCATATAACCGGCATCCGGCGTCGGCTCCGTTTCCGTTTTCGGGGCGGCCGTGCCGGGCGTATCCGGCAGCTGCCCGCCCTGCCGGCAGCAGACGTCCCAGCAGCCGGGCGCATCCGGCAGCGTTCTGTCGGGCAGTTCGCGGAACCAATCGTTCGCGGCGGGGTGGTGCCGCACGGCGGGGTGGCGCAACAGCGCCGCCAGCAGCCAAGAGGCGGCCGATCGCCCTTTTTCGCCGAAATAATAAGGCGGCAGCACGGCGGAGGAAGGATCTATGTAGCGGGCGACGGAAGCGAGCCAATCGGGCATGTTCTTTCGGGTGCAGCAGATGCACAGGTGTTCCCTGGCGCGGGTCAGCGCCACGTACAGCAGGCGGATTTCTTCGGCGACCATGTCCTGCCGCATGGCGTGGCGGATCAGCTGATACGTCACGCCCTCCTGCCGGCTGTAGCGGGCAGGGTCGTAGGGGGCAAAACCGACGCCGGCCTCCGGATGCAGCAGAAGCGGCGCGCGCAGTTCTTTGAACTGGAAGGGGGCGGCGGTGCCGGCCAAAATGACGACGGCGTATTCCAGCCCTTTGGTCTGATGGATGACGGACAGCTGCACGCAGTCGGCCGTGGCGGCGCCGGAAGAAGTGCCGGAGAGTTTACCCGGATCGATCCGGTCGAGCCGGCGAAGATAGGCGGACAGGCCGCGGAACCCGCCGGCGTCAAAGCCCTGCACGTGCGTAAGCAGCTGTTGCAGGCAGAGGCCGCCGTTATCGTTATCCCGGCCGCCGAGCAGCGCCGGCAGATTGCACGAAACGTACAGGCGGCCCACCAGTTCGGAGACGGACAGGGTCTGTGCCAGCATGCGCCACAGGTTCAGTTGCTGCAAAAACCGCGCGCAGCGGTCCGGCAGATCCTGCCCTGGCTTTTCGGCCAGCGCCTGCACGCCTGCATACAGGCTGTTGGCGCCGGCGGCCCGGCGCACCAGCGCCAGATCGTCGGAGGAAAAGCCGTACAGCGGGGACATCAGCACCGCCGTCAGCGAAATATCGGCGGACGGGTCGTGGATGGTGCGCAGCAGCGCCAGCACGGTGACTACCGGGGGTGCGAGCAAAAACGGCAGCGCGCGGTCGGCACGCACGGGGATGCCCGCCTGCCGCAGCGCGGTTTCATACGCCGGCAGATGAGTGCGCGAGCGCAGCAGAATGCAGAAATCGGCATACCGCAGCGGCCGCGGATCGGCCGGCGCGCCGGCCCCTTCCGACGGAATGCGGCCGGTCTGCATCAATTGGCGGATGTAGGCGGCGATGTTCTGCGCTTCCGCCTCGTAGGAAGAAGAGCCCGCCTCGCCCGGGTCGGTCAGCAGCAGCATCGGGCAGGGCATATCCGGATTAGGCCGGTTGAAGGGCCGCAGTGCCTCCCGGTCGGTATACGCCAGCCCGCAGGAAGGTTCGCTCATCAGCTGCCGGCAGATAAAGTTGGCCGCGTCGGTCACGGCGGGGCGGCTGCGGTAATTTTGGTTGAGCAGCTGCCGGGCCGGAAAATCCAGCCCGTTATAATCCCGATACCGGTGGTAATACCGCAGGAACAGCTGCGGCCGCGCCAGCCGGAAGCCGTAGATGCTCTGCTTGACGTCGCCCACCATATACAGCCGTTTGCCGCCGTCCGACAGCAAACGGAACAGTTCGTCCTGCAGGGCGGTCACGTCCTGATATTCATCCACCAGCACGTACCGGAACTGTTCGGACAGCTGCCGGGCCAGATCGGACGGCGTACGGGTGCCGTCCGAATGTGTGTCGGACAGCAGCCGCAGCGCCAGATGGGCCGTATCGGCGAAGGTGGTTACGCCGGCGCCGTGCATGCGCCGGGTCAGGTCTTCTTCCGTCTGCCGCAGCAGATCAAACAGGAAACGGACGTTTTCCCGCGTCTGCGGGCTTTCCGGCTCGGGCATCCGCCCGGCGTTCCGGATGTTCACGAAGGCCTCGTTGATTGCGCTTCTGGCGCTTTTGAAAGGAGCGTATAACTCTCCGGCGTTTCTGGGCGCGCTCCACGGGACGGTCGCTGCCGGCAGTTGACCCAAGGGGGCCGGCCCGGTAGCTTCCAGTTCGTCCAGAGTGGCCAGGTACAGGCCGGCGAGCTGCCGCAGTTCGTCCCGCACGGCCCGGTCTTTCTGCGCCTGGCGTTCGGTAGGCGCGGGCGCCGTTTGCAGAAACGCGTCGATCTCCCGCAGGCCGTCTTCGACGTCCCGCCGGGCCTGTTCGAGATCCGGCCGTATTTTGTGTATCCAGCGCCGCGCGAGCGAATCCGGATCGTCTTGCGGCAGTTTTTGGAACCATTGCTCCGGGCTGTCGGCCAGCGATTCGAAAAAGACGTGCAGTTGCCGCAGCGCATCCTGCAGTGCGGGCCGGCGGAAGGAATGCTGCAGCGCCGCGGCCAGCGCCTGCGTTTGGGCCGGGGTATCGTGAAAAGCCTTGTCGACCGTCTCGTCCAGCACGTCCGCCAGCAGCGTTTCCGCCTGTTCCTCATTGTTGCGCAGGCCGGGCGGCACGTCCGGCAGGCAATGGGCGTAGGTCGAGACCAGGTATTGGCAAAAAGAATCAATGGTGCCGATATGGGCGCGCGGCAGCAGATGCTGCTGTCGGCGCAGTCGGGCGTTACCGGGGTTCTGCCTGAGCTGTTCGGTCAGTTCTTTCTGTAACCGCAGGCGGATATCCGCCGCAGCCGCCCGGGTAAAGGTGACGATCAGCAGCCGATCGATATCGAGCGGGTCCTCGGCGTCGGTCAGCAAGGAGAGCACGTGCCGGATGAGCACGAAGGTCTTGCCGCTGCCGGCGGCCGCCGAGATGAGCAGAGGGCCGCCGCGTGCGTCGATACAGTTTTGCTGTTCCGCAGACGGGTTCATTCGTCGCCCTCCTCTCCCAGTGCGCGGCGCATCTCGTCCCAATAAGACGCTTTGCCGTCGGTTTCCGGCTCGTCGCCGGGCGCGGGCTCGTCGTCCTCCTGCCGGGCGGCGGTACGGCCGCAAATGCAGGCAAAGTCGCAGGACGCACAGGCCTTTTTTTCGTCGAACGGCTCGGCCGGGATCACGCCGTTTTGCAGCTGTGTTTTCATTTGCTGCAGCAGGTGTGTGACGTAGCGCCGCAGCAGATCCATTTGTTCGTCGTCCACGATCAGGCCGTGTTTGCTCAAGGTTCCGTCCTTGTTGATCCCGGCCCGGATGAAGGTGCCGGGATGCTCCTCCATGTTCCGGACCAGATCCGCGTCGTTGTACAGCAGGCCCTGGCCTTGCAGGGCTTTGCAGAGCGCCTTCTTCGGGTCGTCGTCGTTCTTGATATCGGCGTCCCGGGGCGTATACGGCACGTACAGCAGGCCGGCCGGTCTGGCGCCCGCATACGGCCCGTTGTCGCACAGGGCAAAGAGGTAGATCAGCATCTGCAGGTTCCGGCCGCGGAGGATTTCTTTCAGCGACAGACCGCGTTGGGTGGATTTATAGTCGATGATGCGCAGATACCGTTGCTCGTCGTTATCCCGGTACAGGTCCACCCGGTCCACCTTTCCCTGTACAGACAGGCCGGGTGCCGTCCAGGCCGGCACCGGGTTGTCGCGGCCGTCTTCGTCTTTGCCGCCGATGGGCACTTCGAACCCGACCGGACAAAAGCGGCTTTCTTTCAGTTCTTCCACCAGCCGGCACAACATCGTCACGCAGGTTTCCTGCACCGTGCGCAGGAAGAAGACGGTCTGGTCATAGCGGCCGCTTGCCTGATCCAGCGCCGCGATCCGCGCGTCGAGCAATCCGGCGACGTCGGCGCGGATCTGCCCGGGCTGTACGCTGTTAAGGGAGGCGGGCGGCTTCACATAGGCAGCCAGCACCGTGGCCAGCACCTCGTGCACCAGCGTCCCGGCCAGCGGTGAGTCGACCCGGGCCGGTTTGGGCGGCGCCAGGCGCAGCACGTGCCGGCAGTAATACAGAAACGGGCAGCGAAAGTAATCCTCCGCCCGGGAGGCGCTCAAATATAAGGTTTTATTCTTTTGGTCGATCCCGGTCAGCGGCGCGGAAAAGCGCCGGGTGCCGGCAGCGTCGGCAAGGGCGCGGAGCGGGGCCCGGTAGGCGTCGTTTGCCCGCAGCAGCGCGACGGCGGCCGCCCGGCGGGACGGATCGGCAATCGCGCCGGCGGCCAGTTCTTCAAACAGGTCGGCGGCCGATTCCGGCCCGGCCGATCCGGTCAGGACCGGCTGCTGCGGCAGTACGGCCTGCAGACTGAGCCACAGGGAGGAGGGGACCGTTTTGCCGTCGCTTTCCCGTCCGAAGCAGGCGGCGTACAACAGCGCGCGCGGGGCGCTGACAGCCGCGTAGGCGTAAAACGCCTCTTCGGAGACTTGTGCGAGCGGGTCGGCGTCAAACTGAAAGTCGCAGCGATCGGTCAGCCAGGCCCGTTCGGCATCCGTCAACAATCCGCCGGCGGCGGGGGCGGCCGGAAATTCGCCGTCGTTCAGGCCCAGCAGCAGTACCGTGTCCGGCGATTGATACCGGATGCGGTCCGCCTGGCCGATCTGTACGGCGTCAAGCGAGGGAGGGACGGAGCCGAGGCTGGCCCGGGAAATGAGCATTTTCAGGTGGTCCTTCCATCTGGCGGCGGGGATCGGCTGGGCGCCGAAGGTGTCCGCCAGGCGGGAGAGGATTTCGGTCAGCAACTGCCAGCCCTGCACCGTTCGTTCGGCCAGAGTATGTTCGCCCGCACCCCGCAGCCGTCCGGTCATATCGGCCAGTGCCTGCGGAATGCCCGCTTTATCCAGATAGGCGGTCACGGCGGCGGCAAAGTCGCTGCCGGGCAGGGCGTGCTGCGCATGCAGGACGCTGTGCAGCGCGCGCAGCGGTTCGGTCAGCCGCCGGCGTGTTTGCTCAAGGGATTCCAGCGTCTGCCGGCTTTGCTCGGTTTGTTGTGCCTGCAGCCCGTCGGGGTGCAGGGTAAACGGCTTGTTCCATTGCTGGCCGCGGATCGACCAGATGAAGGCGTATCTTTCCAGCGCGAGGGCCTCCTCGTCCCGGCAAACCAGGCCGAGGCGGGCCAGACGCAGCATTTCTTCTGTATCCGGGGCGTCGGCACAGGCCAGCGCCGCCAGCAAGGTGGCAAACAGAGGGTCTGTCAGCACCGGCCGGCGGGTATCCATGTAATACGGCACGCCCTCTTTTTCCAGCGCGGCATCCAGCAGACCCTTCCAGTCCTCCATGCGCCGTACGACGACGACGAAGTCCCGCGCCCGCAGGCCGGTCTCCCGCAGGCGGCGCCGGATC
The DNA here is from genome assembly GCA_017518415.1 of Clostridia bacterium. Taxonomy (GTDB): domain Bacteria; phylum Bacillota; class Clostridia; order Oscillospirales; family Acutalibacteraceae; genus RGIG6098. The sequence continues at coordinate 3,147 of JAFWVC010000018.1, read as the reverse complement.
AGCCGGGCCGCCTGCCCGGCGCAATCCCGCCGGTCGCGGCATTGTTGCAGCAGCACGGCGTCGCTCGGTTGCGGCTGCGGTTCTTCCTGCCCGGTCAGTACGGTGCGTTCCAGCGCCGGCGGCAGCAGGGAACAGCCGGTGCGCCGGGGCAGCGCGGTTTCCCGGCAGGGGACGCCCGCCTTTTCGGCCAGTCGGCGCAGCAGCGCCGCCGTGGAGGCCGGCGCATAAAAGCGTTCGCCCGGAACGCCGTGCAGCGTATCGGTGCAAAGGGAAACGGTCACGCTTTCCGCCGTCCGGAGCAGCGCATGCAGCACGGCCGCCTCCCGGGCGGTGAAGCCCTTGAAGGAATCCGCAAAGACAAGGGCGCCGTTCACCAGGCCGGAGGCGGCCAAACGGTCGGCGCAGAGGGTCAGTTTGTCCTCCTCGTCGATGCAGGCGGATTGCCGGAGCAGAGAGGTATAAGTATCCGCAATCAGCAGCAGTTCGCCGATTTTCTCGATCAACGGTTGGTTGGTGTGTGCCAGCAGGGCCGACAGATTGTCGGCGTTGACGGCCCGCCGGCACTCCCGCACGGCGGCCAGCACGTCCCCCGTCGCCTCGGGCCGGCGGACGTAGCGGCCCAGCGTGGGCAGCTGCCCGTCGAGCTGCCGCACGGCCTCGGCCGTCAGCAGCAGGGCCGACATTTCATCGACCGGGGTGCGCTGCACGCCGCCGGCGCGCAGCACCAGCTCCGCCAGCCGGGAAAATGTAACGACCCGTATCCGGGCCGTTTGCTGCGGCTTCAACCGGCGCAGCAACGCCCGCTCGTTCTCAAAGGAGAACTGTTCGGGCACCAATAGCAGGATCGGCCGGCCGGGTTGATCGGCGGCCGTTTTCAGGCGGTCGAAGATATATTCTGTTTTTCCGCTGCCGGCCGGACCGTAAAGGATCTCCAACATAGAAAAACTCCTTTTTTACACGACGGGGCGAACGGGGATGCCCTGCTGCGCCAGAAACCGTTTCAGCGCGGCGATCTCGATTTCTTTGTAATGGAACAGAGAGGCGGCCAGCGCCGCATCGGCCCGGCCGGCGGTGAACGCGTCGGCAAAATGCTGCATGCAGCCGGCCCCGCCGGAGGCGATGACCGGAATGCCCACTGCGTCAGCCACGGCGGCCGTCAGGGTCAGGTCGTAACCGTTTTTGGCGCCGTCGCAGTCCATGCTGGTCAGCAGAATCTCGCCGGCGCCGCGGGCAGCGGCCTCTGCGGCCCACTCCACCGCGTCGCGCCCGGTGCAGATGCGCCCGCCGTTTTTATACACGTCGAACCCGCCGTCAGCCCGGCGCTTGGCGTCGATCGCGACGACGACGCACTGGCTGCCGAACCGATCGGCCGCGCGGGAGATCAGTTCCGGGTCGTTGAGAGCGGCGGAGTTGATCGAGATTTTATCGGCGCCCTGCCGCAGGATCTGCCGGAAGTCTTCCACCGTGCGCACGCCACCGCCCACCGTAAAGGGGATGGACAGGGTGCGGGCGACCCGGGCGGCCAGGTCGACCACCGTGCTGCGCTGCTGATGAGAGGCGGTGATATCCAGAAACACGACTTCGTCGGCGCCTTCGGCGGAGTAAGCGGCTGCGACTTCCACCGGATCTCCGGCGTCCCGCAGGCCGACAAACTGTACCCCTTTGACGACGCGGCCGTCCATGATATCCAGGCAGGGGATGATCCGTTTGGCTAACATGCGCGCACCTCCCCGCAGCGGGCGATAAAGTTGCACAGCAGCCGCTGCCCGACGTCGCCGGATTTTTCCGGGTGAAACTGCATCCCGCACACGTTGCCGCGTTCGACGGCGGCGTCAAACTCCTGCCCGTAGCGGGCGGTGAACAGCACGTCCTCCCGGTGCGCGGCCCGGCAGGCGTAGGAATGGACAAAATATACGTACGGGTCGGCCGGCAGGCCGTCGGCCAGCGTGCTGGGTTTGCACAGGCGCAGATCGTTCCACCCCATGTGCGGTACCTTGGCCCCGCGGGCGTCCAGCCGGGAGACGGTGCCGGCGATCAGGTGCAGGCCCTCGTGCCGGCCGTTTTCCTCACTGACGTCGAACAGCATCTGCATCCCGAGGCAGATGCCCAGCAGCGGCGTGCCGCGCCGGACGGCCTGCAGCAACGCCGGCACGGCGCCGCTTTGGTGCAGCGCGCGGATACATTCGCCGAAGGCGCCCACGCCCGGCAGGATCAGCCCGTCGGCCGCGAGCAGCTGCGCGGGGTCGGCGGTGATGCAGGCCGTTTGCCCGGCCCGGGCCAGTGCCAGTTCCACGCTGCGCAGGTTGCCGGCGCCGTAATCGATGATAGCGATCATATCATAACTCCGTTCATTGGGGAATCAATGCCAGCACGTTGCCGGAATAGGATCCCTTGTAGCCGCCCGGCAGCGTCCAGCCGTTGATCTGCGCATTGGCTTTTTTGCGGATGGCGCCCCAGTTGCTGCTCAAAAAATCAAACAAGGTTTTCGAAGAAGGCGCATCGCTCATGCGCAGGTAGAAGACGCTGCGCACGCCGGCGTTGGCCTGTGCGGCCAGAGCCTGCGCGATGGAGTCGACGGTCACGGCGGCCGTGTAGGCGGACTGGTACAGGAAGTTGGCGGCGGTGCTGCTGCAGGCCGGCAGCGGATAGCTGTCGCCCTGGTCGACGACGTGATCCTGTTGAATGACCGCATCGGTCAGCAGATAATACCCGTAGGCAATGGGGCTGTCCTCGCTCGCGCCGACCGGGTCGTCCCAGGTGACGTCCATCTGATAATACTTGCCGTCGACCCGCACGACGTTCCAGGCGTGGCTTTGGCCTTTCCCGGTCCCGGCGGCGGACAGGCACTGGATGCCGGCCCGGTACATCGCGTAGTGGAAAGCTTCGGCGTAACCTTCGCATACGCTGGTATGGTTGATCAGCGCGCCGTACAGGTTGTGCGTATGGGGTGCCGAAAGCGTCTGGTCGTACGCCAGCAGGGTGACCAGCCGGTCATGCACCGTGCGCACGATTTCGGCCTGCGTGTTGGCGGTGGTCAACCCGGCCAGCAGACCGTCGACGGCGCTTTCCACAGCAGCCCGGGCGCTTTTCAGCGTGTTGCCGGACAGGGTGTACGGCAGCGTCACGGAGGTGACGGTCTGACCGAGG
>JAFWVC010000017.1 GCA_017518415.1 Clostridia bacterium | reverse complement strand
GGCTCACGCAGGAAGCCTTCATTCAAAGCCTGTCCGACGAGTATACCGCGCAGGAAAGCATCACCATCGACGACGTGGATATGATGACCGGGACCGAGTTTGAGGCCTTTATCAAGCAGTATTTCGAAAGGCTCGGCTATACGGCCGCGGTCACCAAGGCCAGCGGCGACCAGGGCATCGACGTGATCGCCGAAAAGCGCGGGATCAAAACCGGGATCCAGGCAAAGTGCTGGTCCGGCGCGGTCGGCAACGCCGCCGTGCAGGAGGCCGTGGCGGGCAAAAGTTTTTACCAATGCGACAAGGTCATGGTAATCACCAACCGTTATTTTACAGATTCCGCCATCCAATTGGCAAAAGCCAACGACGTCATTCTGTGGGACAGAGATATTTTGAAGGAGAAACTGTAAAAACGGACAAAACAACCGACAGCCGCGGAGCACGTTGTGCTCCGCGGCCCTTTCTTTTTTCACCTCATCCGGATGCTGACCTCGCCGCTGCACAGCGCCTTTTCTTCCCCGGCGTCGGTGCGCACCAGCAGGCGGCCCGTGTCGTCAATCCCGCAGGCGAAGGCTTCGTACGGCGCGCCGGCGCCGGTCACCGTCACGCGCCGCCCCAGCACCACCGAACGCCGGCGGCTTTCCTCCAGAAAATCGCCGGCCGGCAGGGCAGCGTAGACTCGCTCCCACTGTTCCAGCACCGCGGCCAGCAGTGCCGCCGGGGCGACCCGCGCGCCGTATTGCCGCAGCGTCGCGGCGGACGCTTGCAGCTCCGACGGCAGCGTGCCGGATACGTTCACGCCGATCCCGATGACGACGGCCGGCTGCCGGCCGTCGGCTACGACTCCCTCGGCCAGGATACCGCACACCTTTTTGCCGTCCACCCATATATCGTTGACCCATTTGATCCCGCAGGTCAGCGGACAAAGCGACTCTATCGCGCGGCAGACCGCCACCGCGGCGCACGAGGTGAGCAGGCCCGCATCGGTCAATCTCTCCGGGCGCAGCAGTAAACTCATATACAATCCGCCCGGCGGGGAACAAAAGGTACGGCCCATCCGTCCGCGGCCGGCCGTCTGCCGGGCCGCCGCCACTACGGTCCCCTCCGGCACACCGGCGGCCGCCAGCTGCCGCAACGTCGTGTTGGTCGAGGGCAGCTCGTCGTACACATACAGCGGGTGCCCGAAGCGCTGCGTCGTCAGCCGTGCCTGTACGGCCGCAGCTGTCAACGTTTCCATCCTTTTGGGTCCCCCTTTCCTTTTATTTTTATTATATCTGTGCGCACACGGCTTGTCAATAATGCCGCCCGGCCAAAGAGAAAGGCACCGCTGCCCGGCAGCGGTGCCTGTTGTGTCACCGGATACGGCCTTACGACCACTCCAGCGTGATGATCTTGAACGCACCGAAGGGTACCTTGACGGTGTGGCGCACGTGGCTGACGTACAGCTTGACGTCCGGCAGCGTGTTGCCGCAGAAGTCCACCGCGCGCACCTTGCGCGCCTCCGGCGGCAGCGTGATCGTCGCCTCGGTGGCGACGCCGTCGCACTCGAAGAAACGGGCCAGATGCTTGCCGTCCTCTTTGTACACGGCGGTGCAGATGACGTTCTTTTTGTCGGTGTCGAACAGGCTGCTTTCCAACGGGGCGGAGCCGCTGCCGATAAAGCCGAACTTCTGGTCCGCCACCGCGGGATAGATCAGCTGCTTGTGGTACCGCTGCAAATCGTTGAAGCGGCCCATCTTCTCGGCGAAGACGATGGAGACCTCGTAATTCTGCGGGCCGGTAACGTCAAAGTCGGCCGGGCATTCGCCGAACCAGCGGTCCACGCGGTATTTCATCGGCAGGTTGCGGGTCAACAGCAGCCGCATCTCGTTGATGTCGCGGTCATAGTTGTAATACGCGCCGCAGTTCTTGGACACGATGGCCACCGGCGCCTTGCCGCTTTGGAAGCACACCCAGTTGCGTGCGTAGATCTGCCCCGGATACTCCCACTCGCCCGGCGCGACGGCGATCGGCTCGTTGGTGATCGGGTCGACCCGGATCTCGTCGAAGAACTCGCGCTTCTCGGCGCCGAAGGGGATGTCGGCATACACGTCGCTGCCGGCGTCGGCCCGCACGCCGAACACCATCAGGCCCTCGACGGCCTCCTTGAAGTCATACTCCACGCGCACGTCCAGCCCCTTCGAGCCGGTTTTGAGCGTGTAGGTCAGCGAGGCTTGCTCCCCGCGGATCTTGCCGTACGCTTTATACGTATACCGCATCGGGCCGTTGCCCAGCACCTTGCCGTTCTCCGGCACGAACTCCCACTTGCGCACGATGTTGTGCAGGTCGGACAGCCACGAGGTGGCCGGCGCCAGCTCCACAAACTGCAGGTGCGCCGCCGGATGGGTCGCATCCGCCTCGACGGCGCGGCCGGTCTTTTTGTTGCGCAGGGACACCAGCGCGCCTTTATAGAAAACGGCGGCCACGAACTCGTTCTCCATCGTCACGGTATCGGGCGCGTCGGCCGGCAAACCGGACGGCAGGTTATTGATAAAGGTGGCGTCGACCTGCTGCTGCAGCTTCTGCCCGTTGGGCACCGCCGTCAGCGTGGTGTAGCCCATCGCGGGCACGCTGACCCTGACCTCGACCTCTACGCCGGCATACTCCGAGCCCTGGTAGTTGCGGTATTCGGTAAAGATATCGGTCACCTGATACGGCAGCACGTTGCCCTGCCCGTCCACGATGTCGAAACTGCCCATGCCGCAGAAGTGAGTCACCTGGAAGCGGACCACCTGCTCGCTGCGCCAGTTGAGGGTGCTGACGACGACGAATTGCAGGTCCTTGTCCTGCTTGATGCTGTTGACGATGAACTCCCTGGTCCGGCGGATCATCACCAGCGCGCGGCGGTGCGCCATCTCGGCGATCTCCTGCAGTTCCTCGTTGTCGCGGGCCTGGATGTCCTCAATGGCGTGGCCGGTGATCTCGAACAGCTCGCGCCACAGGCCGCGGATCTCTTCCTCCGGATAGGGCTGCCCGAGCCGCTCGGCAATGATGCACAGCTTTTCCAGCTGGGTCAGCAGCCGGTCCAGTTCCAG
>JAFWVC010000016.1 GCA_017518415.1 Clostridia bacterium | reverse complement strand
GGCAGCAGTCCCGCATCCACTGCACCCGGCTGGCCGGCGGCAAGGCGGATACCTGGTTCCTGCGCCAGCACGAGAAGGTGCTCGGCCTGCCCTTCCGGGCCGACCTCGGCCGGCCGGAGCGGGACAACGTCATCGACGGTTACATCAACCGCAACGAAGAGGACGTCTGCGCCGACGGCAACTGGCAGAAATACTTCACCGCCCGGCCGGAACCGCTGACCGACGCGGAAAAGCAGGCCTATCTGGCCGGCCGCAGCGGCGTGGCCCTCGGCTCCGACGCGTTTTTCCCCTTCGACGACAACATCGAGCGCGCCAAACGCAGCGGCGTGGCCTATATTGCGGAGCCGGGCGGCTCCATCCGGGATGACCTGGTCATCGCCTGCTGCGACAAATATGACATGGTTATGGCCTTTACAGGCATGCGTTTGTTCCACCATTGAGAGCGGAGGCGCCGGGACATGAAGATACTGGTAGTCGGCGGCGGCGGCCGGGAACACGCGATCATCAAGAAAATCAAGGAGAATAAAGACGTTACCGCCGTCTATGCGCTGCCCGGTAACGGCGGCATCGCGGCGGATGCCACCTGCGTAGATGTAAAGGCAACAGACATTACAGGTATAACGGCCTTTGCCGTTTCCGCCGGCATCGATTACGCGGTGGTGGCCCCGGACGACCCGCTGGTGCTCGGCCTGGTGGACGCGCTGGAAGAAAAGGGGATCCCCTGCTTCGGCCCGCGTAAGAACGCCGCGATCATCGAAGGCAGCAAGGTGTTTGCCAAAAACCTGATGAAAAAGTACGGCATCCCCACGGCGGAGTACCGGGTGTTCGACGATGCGGCGGCCGCCCTCGCATACGTAGAGCAGGCGCCGCTGCCCACCGTCGTCAAGGCGGACGGGCTGGCGCTGGGCAAGGGCGTCGTCATCGCGCAGACCCGGCAGCAGGCGCGGGACGCCGTCGTCGAGATCATGGAGGATAAAAAGTTCGGCCGCAGCGGGGACCACATCGTGGTGGAAGAGTTCCTGACCGGGCCGGAGGTGTCGGTGCTGGCCTTTACCGACGGGGAGACCCTCGTGCCGATGGTTTCCTCTATGGACCACAAACGGGCGGGAGATCACGATACCGGGCTGAACACCGGCGGCATGGGCACCATTGCCCCCAACCCCTATTATACGGAAGAGATCGCCCAAACCTGTATGCAGACCATCTTTCTGCCGACCATCCGCGCCATGAAGGCGGAGGGCCGCCCGTTCCGCGGATGCCTGTACTTCGGGCTGATGCTCACGCCCGCGGGGCCGAAGGTCATTGAATACAACTGCCGCTTCGGCGACCCGGAAACGCAGGTGGTGCTGCCGCTGCTGCAAAGCGATCTGCTGACCGTGATGAAGGCTACGACCGACGGCACCCTGGCCCACACGCCGGTGCGCTTTTCGGACCGCAGCGCCTGCTGCGTCATTATGGCGTCGGCCGGCTATCCTGCCGCGTATGAAAAAGGGTATGAGATCACGCTGCCCGCCGCGGTGGCCGGCGACGTATACGTGGCCGGCGCCAAACGGGAAGACGGCCGGCTGCTGACCAACGGCGGCCGGGTCCTGGGCGTGACCGCCGTGGCGGATACGCTGCCGCAGGCGGTGGCCGACGCTTACCGCAAGGTGGAGCAGATCCGTTTTGAAAACGCATTTTACCGGCACGACATCGGCGCCCGGGCGCTGGCCGCCGGCCGGGAGATCATTTGATTGTCAAGGAGAGAAAAAATATGGCTTATTTAACCGACATCGAAATCGCCCAGCAAACGCAGCTGCGCCCTATTACGGAGATCGCCGCCCGCGCCCACGTGGAGGACAAATACATTGAGTGCTACGGCCGCTACAAGGCCAAGGTGGATTTGTCGCTGCTCAAAGAGACCACGCGGCCGGACGGCAAGCTGATCCTGGTCACGGCCATCACGCCCACCCCGGCCGGGGAGGGTAAGACCACCACCACCATCGGCCTGGCGGACGGGCTGGCCCGCATCGGCAAGGATGTGACGGTCGCCCTGCGGGAGCCGTCGCTCGGCCCGGTGTTCGGCATCAAGGGCGGCGCGGCCGGCGGCGGGTACGCCCAGGTTGTCCCGATGGAGGACATCAACCTGCATTTCACCGGTGACTTTCACGCCATCGGCGCGGCCAACAACCTGCTGGCCGCCATGCTGGACAACCATATTCAGCAGGGGAACGCGCTGGGTATCGACACCCGCCGCATCACGTGGAAGCGCTGCGTCGACATGAACGACCGGCAGCTGCGCAATATTGTCGACGGGCTGGGCGGCAAGGCCAACGGCGTCCCGCGGGAGGACGGGTTCGACATCACCGTCGCCAGCGAGATCATGGCCGTGCTGTGCCTGTCGTCGTCCATCGCCGATTTGAAGGCGCGGCTGGCCCGCATCATTGTGGGTTATACCTTCGCCGACAAGCCCGTCACCGCCGGCGACCTGAAAGCCCAGGGCGCCATGGCGGCCCTGCTCAAAGACGCCCTTAAACCCAACCTGGTGCAGACGCTGGAAGGCACGCCCGCTTTTGTGCACGGCGGCCCGTTTGCCAATATCGCCCACGGCTGCAACTCCGTCGTGGCGACCCGGATGGCCCTGAAAATGGGCGATTACACCGTCACGGAGGCAGGCTTCGGCGCCGACCTCGGCGCGGAAAAGTTTTTGGATATCAAATGCCGCATGGCCGGCCTGACGCCGGACGCGGTCGTCATCGTGGCGACGGTGCGCGCGCTGAAAATGCACGGCGGGCTGGATAAAAAATCGCTGGCCACCGAGGACCTGGCGGCGTTGGAGAAAGGTATCCCCAACCTGCTGCGCCACGTGAACAACATCCGCAACGTCTACCGTCTGCCCTGCGTGGTGGCGGTCAACCGCTTCCCGACCGATACCGACGCCGAGATCGACTTCATCGTCGCCAAATGCCGGGCGCTGGGCGTGAACACGGTGCTGTCCACCGTGTGGGCCGAGGGCGGCAAGGGCGGCGAGGCCCTCGCGCGCGAGGTGGTGCGCCTGTGCGAGCAGGAGAAGGGCGACTTCACCTTCTCCTATCCGGACGACTGCACGCTGAAAGAAAAAATCAACGCCGTCGTCACCAAAATCTACGGCGGCAGCGGCGTGCTGTTCACAGCGGCCGCCGACAAGCAGATCGCCTCGCTGGAAGCGCTGGGCTTCGGCGCCTGCCCGGTCTGCATTGCCAAGACGCAGTACAGCTTTTCCGACGACCCGACCAAGCTCGGCGCGCCGGAAAACTTCACCGTCACCGTGCGCAACGTGAAGATCTCGGCCGGCGCCGGCTTCGTGGTGGTGCTCACCGGCGATATCATGACCATGCCGGGCCTGCCGAAGGTGCCCGCCGCCGAGCGCATCGACGTCGACGACGACGGCCGCATCACCGGCCTGTTCTGAACCGGTTTTCCGTACGGCGGCGTGCCCGGCACGCCGCCGTTTTTCTTATCCCGGCACAGCAACACGGGGCAGAAAAAAATTAACGATTTGTTTATATTCTGCGCAATTGAGTATGCTATACTTGTTGCATACTATTTCTTGGATATTATATTGACAGAAGGTGCCGTACGATGCTGCAACTGAAGAATATTGTCAAAACGTACGTCACCGGGGATGTCCGGCAGGACGCGCTGCAAGGTGTGAGCCTGTCTTTCCGGGACAGTGAGTTTGTCTCCGTTTTGGGGCAGAGCGGCTCCGGCAAAACGACGCTGCTCAACCTCATCGGCGGGCTCGACCGGTATACCTCCGGTGACCTGATCATCAACGGCGTGTCCACCAAACGGTACCGGGACGCCGATTGGGACGCCTACCGCAACCACACCATCGGCTTTGTGTTCCAGAGCTACAACCTGATCCCGCACCAGAGCGTGCTGGCCAACGTCGAGCTGGCGCTGACGCTGGCCGGCGTGAGCAAAAAAGAGCGGCGCGCCCGCGCGCTGGCCGTGCTGGACAAGGTGGGGCTGCGCGAGCACGTGCACAAACGTCCCAACCAGATGTCCGGCGGGCAGATGCAGCGCGTGGCCATCGCCCGCGCGCTGATCAACGACCCGGATATCCTGCTGGCGGACGAACCCACCGGCGCGCTTGACTCGCAGACCAGCGTGCAGATCCTTGACCTGCTCAAAGAGATCGCGCGCGACAAACTGGTCATCATGGTCACCCACAATCCGGAGCTGGCACAGCAGTATTCCACCCGCATCGTCCACCTGCTCGACGGGCGCGTCGTGAGCGATACCGACCCGTTTGAGCCGCCCGCACCGGCGGAGCCGGCCGCGCAGGCAGCCGTGCCCGCCGCGCCCTTCCCGCGCCGGCAGCCGGGTAAAAAACGGGTGTCGATGTCCTTTGTTACCGCACTGTCGCTGAGCTTCCACAACCTGCGCACCAAAAAAGGCCGCACGCTGCTGACCAGCTTTGCCGGCTCCATCGGCATCATCGGCATCGCGCTGATTTTATCCCTTTCCACCGGCATCAAGGACTACGTCAACGCCATCCAGCGCGACACGCTTTCTTCTTATCCCATCAGCATCGAGCAGAAGGAGTCGCCGCTCGCGGCGCTGCTCAACGCCTCGGCCGAGATGCGCGAGCAGGGGAAGGACCCCCACGGCAGCGATGCGGTGTATGCCAACAACCGCCTGTATAAACTGTTCAACGTCATGTTTGCCGCCGCCGAGAGCCAGACCAACAACCTCACCGCCTTCAAGGCGATGCTCGACGCCGGCATGGCGGATGAGAACAGCGAGCTGCGCAGCCACGTGTCCACCATCCAGTACGGGTACGACCTGCGCATGAACGTCTACGTTCCCGGCGCCGACGGCAAGTGGCAGAATACCGACTTCAACAGCCTGCTCACCGTCGGCTCGCAGCAGCTGGCGTCCTCCCCGTGGACCAATATGATGGGGTCGAGCGGCAACAGCTCGTTCGAACTGTGGAGCGAACTGCTGCCCGGCCCCGACGGGGAGCCGGTGTCCGACCTGCTGTATGACCAGTACGACCTGCTGGCGGGCGAATGGCCGCAGGCCGCCGGCGATATCCTGCTGGTGCTGGACAAACACAACGAGATTACCGACGTGGCCTTTTACGCACTGGGCCTGATGCAGGCGCAGGAGGTGCAGGACATCTTCAACGCCGTTATGACCGGCAGCGAGATCGTCTCCGAAGAGCGATCGATCTCGTACGAGCAGGCGCTGCAGACCACCTTCCGGCTGGTCGTGCCGGCGGACCTGTACAGCCGTACCGAGACCGGGGTCTGGGCTTCGGTGGAGGAGGACGAGGCTTCGCTGGCGCTGCTGATCGACAACGGGCTGCCGCTGCGCATCTGCGGCGTTGTGCGGCCGAATCCGGACGCGGCCGCCTCGTCCATCACCGGCACCTTCGCGTATACGACGGCCCTGACGCAGTACGTGATACAAAAGACGGAGCAGAGTCCCGTCGTTATCGAGCAGCGCAAGGCGGAAAACAGCAATTACGACGTGTTTACCGGCCTGCCCTTCGTACTGTCCGCGGCCGACACGCCGGACGACGCCGAAAAGGCGGCCCGCATCACCGAATACTTTGCCTCGCTGTCCCCGATTCAGAAGAGTGAAATGTACGTCAAATTGCTGGCCGTGCCGCCCGCCGGGGAGGTAGAAGCCGTGCTCGACGGCATCATGCAGCAGTTCCCCGGCCGGGAGCAGACCGTCGCGGCCATCGCGGCGGCCCTCAACCTCGACCAGCAGGCGGCCGCGCAGTATCTGTCCGCCTACTCTGACGCCCAGTTGACCGAGATGCTGCGCACCCAGCTGGAAAAGCTGCTGCTGGCCCGGTATGAGGAGCAGGCACGCGCGGCCATGCTGCAGATCAAATCGTCCGCCACGGCGCAGGGGGACGTGTTCGGCGTGGTCGGCTATGCCGCCGTCGCCGCCGCCTTTGACGCGCTCACCGGCAGCGTGACCGACCCGGCCGTGCTCGTCGACTGGTACGACCGGTTTATGCCGGCCGCCGTGTCCGATTCCACGCTGGCGGATAACCTGGCGCTGTTGTCGGCGGTGGACGAGCGCACGCCGCAGTCGATCCGCATCTATGCCAAAACCTTCGAGGACAAAGCGGCGCTTGACGATATGATCACCGCCTACAACGAGGGCAAAGAGGAGGAAGACCGCATCACCTACACCGATTACGTGGCCCTGCTGATGTCCGGCGTGACCACGATGATCGACGCGGTCTCCTACGGGCTGATCGCCTTCGTGTCCATTTCGCTGGTGGTGTCCTCCATCATGATCGGCATCATCACCTATATCTCGGTGCTTGAGCGCACCAAGGAGATCGGCATCCTGCGCAGCGTGGGCGCTTCCCGGCGCGATATTTCCCGCGTGTTCAACGCGGAAACGGCCATCGTCGGCTTTGTGGCCGGGTGGCTGGGCATCCTGATCACGCTGCTGATCAACGTGCCCATCGGCCTGATCATCGAAAACCTGACCAATATCGGCGGCCTGACCCGGCTGCCGTGGCAGGGGGCGCTGGTGCTGGTGGGTATCAGCATCGTGCTCACCCTTATCGCCGGGCTGATCCCGGCCCGGATGGCCGCGAAAAAGGACCCCGTCATCGCCCTGCGGACCGAGTGACCCCGCCGAAACCGCTTTTTACCTGCCGTGCGCGCGTTTTTTCGTACGCACGGCATTATTTTCCAAAAAGTTGCAAAAAAGTCTTGATATTTCGCAAAATAAATGTTATCCTAACAATAGGCAGAAATATTCTCTGTCAAAAATAAAAAAGGAGTCTTTTTCATGAAACTGTTCCGTTCCATGCTGGCGCTCGCGCTGGCGGCCGTGATGATGCTGACCGTTTCCGTCGGCTTCGCGGCTTCCGCGGCGACCGTCATCAACCTCAACGAAGTGGAAAACCCGGCCTATAAGGGCGGCACCTTCACCACCACCGAAGACGGTTTGGGCTTTACCGCCAACTGCGATCCGATGCCCGCCGAGGGGTATGGTTACCTGTATATCGATCTGCATCAGTATGTGGAGACCACCCCGTACCTGGTGTATCAGGTTACCACCTGCGACGGCGGCTGGTGCACCCTGTGCCCGGGCGGCTATCTGAACCCTGAAGGCGCTGTCAACCTCGAAAAAGACGGCGAGCGCCACACGTTCGACCTGCGTACCATTGACAGCGCGACGCTGGTCATCTGCCTGACCATGGCGTCCGAAATGAACTTCCCGCTGGCGTACCTGACCGATGATCCCGATGCGGATCCCACCCAGACCACCGGCGGCGACACCACCGGCGGCACCACCGGCGGCGACAACACCCAGACCGGCGCGGAGAGCGCTGTGGCCGTG
>JAFWVC010000015.1 GCA_017518415.1 Clostridia bacterium | reverse complement strand
TGCGCGTGAAAAATGTATTGCCGGACCGTTTTATCGTGTCCGTCAAGGTTGGCCCGAAGGGGCAGATCACCATCCCGGTCGAAGCGCGCCGGATGTTCGACATCAAAGAGGGCGACACGCTGATCGCGCTGGGCGACAAGGCGCGCGGCATTGCACTGATCCAGGCGGACGAATTTTATAAATGGCATGGAGGGATGACGGTTGGCAGCGATCGTGATTGACCAATTGCGCAAGGAATACCGGGATACCGTTGCGGTGGACAACCTGTCCCTGACCATCGAAGAAGGCGAGTTATTCTCGCTGCTCGGCGTCAACGGCGCGGGCAAAACAACCACCGTCAAAATGCTTGCCACGCTGGTGCGCCCTACCTCCGGCGACGCGGCGATCTACGGCCACTCGATTACCCGGAACGCCGACGACATCAAGGGCCTGGTCGATATCTCCACGCAGGAGACGGCCGTAGCCCGCAAACTGACCGTGGAGGAAAATATCCGCTTTTACGCCGGGCTCAGCGGGCAGACCGCCGTGCAGACCCGCGAAACGCTGGATTACCTCTACAATGCCTTCGAACTTGACCAGGTCAAAAACAAGGCGGCGGGCAAGCTTTCCGGCGGCTGGCAGCGCAAGCTGTCAATCGCGCTGGCACTGGTCACCCGGCCGAAGGTACTGTTTTTGGATGAGCCGACGCTCGGGCTGGACGTATTGGCCCGGCGCGAGCTGTGGAACACCATCCGCTCCCTCAAAGGCAGGATGACCATCATCCTGACCACCCATTATATGGAGGAGGCGGAGGCACTCTCCGACCGCATCGGGATCATGAAGGCCGGCAAACTGCTGTTTGCCGGTACCAAGGAGGAGCTGTTTGCCGCGACCGGGAAGGCCGACGTGGAAAACGCCTTTATCGAAGTTGTGACAGGAGGTGCGGACCATGCGTGAATCCATCCGGAGGGTCGGCACGCTGACGGCGCGCAACTTCAAAGAGATTGTACGCGACCCGATCTCGCTGTGCTTTTTGATCGGCCTGCCGCTGCTCATGGAGATTCTGTTTTACTTCCTGTTCCATAAGATGACCGCGCAGTTTGAAATGAAGTATCTGGCGCCGGGCATCGTGGTGTTTTCGCAGGCGTTCCTGACGTTATTTGCGGGGCTGCTGATCTCGGTCGACCGCGTAAGCGCCTTTCTGGTGCGGCTGTACGTGTCCAAGGCGCGCTCGTCGGAGTTCATCTTCGGCTACGCGCTGGCGCTGCTGCCGGTAATGGCGGCGCAGGCGCTGCTGTTCTTTCTCGTCGGCGGGCTGTTCGACCCCTCGCTGTTCTCGCTGCGGCTGATCCCCGCGGTGCTGCTGTCCTTTGTCACGTCGCTGTTTTTCATCGCGCTGGGCATTCTGGTCGGGTCGCTGTGCGGCGAGCGGGCCGTCGGCGGCGTGTCGTCGATCGCCATATCCGGGCAATCCCTGCTCAGCGGGATGTGGTTCCCGATCAACGACATGGGCGGCGGCATTCTGTTGCTGATGAACTGCCTGCCCTTCCGCAATGCGACCCTGCTGGTACAAAACGCACTCAACGGCGCGCAGGATCTGTGGGCGGATCTGCTGCGGCCGCTGCTGATCGTGCTGGCGTACACCGTCGCGGCGTTCGTCGCCGCCATCCTCGTGTTCCGCAGCCGGATGAAGGCGAAGTAATCCGCCTCCAACAGCCTGAAAAGATCCGCAAAAAGCACAGAACCGCCGAACGGTAAAAACCGTCGGCGGTTTTTGTTTGCATATATCGGCGCGGTTTGCGGTGCCTCTTCCCTTCCGCGACGACGCAAAACGGCCGTTATCTCTTTTTGTACAGAAGCAGTTCAGGGTCGGCGCCCTGCGCCCCGTAGGTGCACACGAGGATAAAATCCATATTGGCCAGGACCCCAAAGCACCGCCCGTCGCCGTACTCCGGTTCCAGCTGCGTACCCAGATAGGTTGCCTTGTCGTCCAGAAACTTCACCGTGGCGCCGCCGGGCAACCGGTATGCGAGGTTGACGTAACCGCCGACCAGAGCGTTGAGCTTTTCCACCTTCGGCATACCCTCGACGGCGAGGGCGTTGATCTCGTCTGTCAATTGCTTTTTGAAGGCCTCAAACTGTCCGTGGTCGCTCAGCTGCTCGTACCGTTTCCAGTAATCGAGCGTGGGCAGCAGCTGCTTCATATAAGCGCGGGCCTCCTGCTCGGAAAAACGGTCGTTCGCCATGTGGCGCACGCAGACCTCTATCAGCTCGTCCATATCGCTGTAGGTGTAGGTGCCGTCGGCATAGCACCATTTGCAGTAATCCTCATTGAGGGTCCCGTCCTTATTGCGGCCGATAAGATCGTCTTCCAGCGGCATACTGCAGCATTGGCAGACGAGCTTGTGCGGCGTGCCGAGCAGCGTATTGATGGAAACGTCAAACAGCCGGGAGAGCAGCTTCAGCGTTTCGGTGTTCGGTACCGTCTCGCCGTTTTCCCAACGGGATACCGCCTGCCGCGTGACAAAGACCTTTTTGGCCAGCTCGTCCTGCGACAAACCGTTTTTGGTCCTGAGTTCGTAGAATATGTTTTTGGCGTCCATACGACCACCTCCGACCGTCATTATAAAACGGAACATACCGTTTGACAAGCAACCCGCTGTTGCGGCCCGGCGGGAAGAGCGGAGCGCTGCGGGGGCAAACAGCCCGGCTTATGCGGGGCCAACGGAAACGCGCGGTGCTCTCCTGCGGCCGGCCAGCAAATAATAAACGCCGTAAAAGCCAGAGATATACGCTATAAACAGCAGGAAAACCGACAAAGGGTACAGCACCGGATGGCCGCCGAGCAGGTTGTAAAGGATATCATACGGCGTACCGTCCCCACGCATCAAAAACATGTAGTTATACGGCAGCAGAAGATCCGCCGCATAAGCCACGGCGCAAAATGCGGACAGGATAAGAAAGGTCAGCGGCATGTTCCGCTTTTTCATGCTTGCCGAGCGGGAAAGCAGGATATACAGCGCGGCAAAGCCCGCTATGCTGTGCGTCAGCCCGGAGGCGACGTTGTCGATGGAAAGGACCGGATAGGCGCCGTAGTTGTTGCCCGCGCCGTAGGTGCCGAGCACCGCTCCGAGCAGGCCGAACACCGCCACAAAATCAAGCGCCGCCTCCTGCACCCTGCCCCGGGCAAACGCCGCAAGCGGTATGGTAATCAGCTGGATGCTGCACAGGAACAGCGGCAGCATATACAGCCAGGACCACGGATCGTTGTTCCGGATGCAGATGATCACGATTTTGAACAGTTCTATGCCGTCCATCAGGATCGCCGCGACCGCAAGCGGTTTCATCCGCTCCGCGACGCCGCGCCCCCGGAACCTCTGCCCCAGGACCACCGCCAACACGACCATGACCGCCATCAGGGCGGAAACAAAAAGCAAATGCTGCGGGGACAGGTACCCCTCCGGCGTGCGGCTGTAACCGCCGAACCCGAAAAATTCCTTCAACAGGCAACGCCTCGGTTCTTCTGCACATCGGCGGCGCCCCGCCTTTGTGCCGTAATACGGCCTTCCCGGCGCCCGTATAAGCGGTCCGTTTCGGTCTGATTTTTATTATACCGTCATTCTATTGCAAAATCAAGGCCGCCGCAAAGAAAAGCCGCGCCCGAAAGCGCGGAAAAGATCAATATCGATGCGGCCTTTTTGATTCTTTGATCCTGTGACTAATTATACCGCTTTGATCGTAAAAAAATAAAGAAATCGTTTTGAGATATATAAAGTGAACAAGGAAAAATCCTGCACTTGCGCGCAGGATTTTTGTGTCATAAGGTCGGAATTGATTTTTCGGACCGGTTATTCGCAAAAACCCGCATTGGAAAAGGTCGAAATTGATTTCATTCAACGCTGTGGAAACGGGGTATACTCCGTTTCAAGTTGGTATATGAATTCCTTGATTTCAATAGTAGTCAAGGTTTTATTTACACATATACGTTCAAAATCATCGCTTTCTTCAATAAATCCTTGAAAATCTACGGTA
>JAFWVC010000002.1 GCA_017518415.1 Clostridia bacterium | reverse complement strand
TGTATCCTGCGCCCGGCCGAGGGGCGAGCAGAAAAAGGCGCGTACCTTCAGCGGAACAATGCGGTCCGCCAGCAAAGCGGCTTCTTTCCGGCCCTTCGGCGTCAACGAGTCGTGCTCGTAGTCCGGGTCGCCGTGGCGGATAAAAATCAGTTTCATAGGCAACAGGCTCCTTTTTATTCTTTGCGCGGGCCCTTGTCCTGCGGGAACACAAAGATACGCTGCAAAACGCCGCCGGCAGCGAACAATACGCATTCCGATATCGGGAAAGCGACCGCTTCCGGTATCCCGATGACGGAGACCATCAGCTGCATGAACAGCACGTGCAACACCAGCACCAGCAGCATAACCGTGCCGTATTTGACGATGGCCGGCCCGATGGCATCCTTGTGCTTGAACACGACGCAGCGGTTAAGGAAAAAGTTGAGCACGCTGCTGAGCACACGGGCGGAAACGGTGTTGATCGTCAGCATCAGTTCCTGTGCTTCAAAGCGGCGGGTGGCCGCGACCATGATCAGGAAAATGATATATTCCGCCAAAAAAGAGGTGAACGAAGAGCCGACGTACAGCAGCAACGGCGCGTATGCGGACCAGAATCCCGCAAAAACGGGGGGCGGCTTCGGAAATACGGCCGCCGGACAAAGCTGCGTTTCGATCAGCGGGATTTTTTGCTGTGCCGCCCACACCAGCAGGTGGGTGATATACCCCTGCCCATCGCCGGACAAAGCCAGCAACTGCGGAATGCGGGAGGCGGAGCAGGCCAGAAAAGCGGGGCAGACGTCCTGCATCCGGATGCCGGAGGCAAAGGCAAAAGCGTACCGGGTCAGAAAATATCCCGCTTTGCGCAACGGGTTTACCTGTTTATACCGCTCGGGCAGGCCTCCGGTGATGATCGCCGCCGGCGCCGCCGTGAACAGTTCCCGGATCTGCGGCAGCAGGTTTTCCTCCGGAATATGTCCGTCCATCCAGATCAGCAGCTCGGCGTCCTGCAATCCATGGTCCTGTATATAAGAAAAAGCCGTTTTGACGGCGGAACCTTTTCCGCGCGGCAGGCGGTTTTCCAGCCAGATCACGTCGTGCGGACAGGCAGCCGGCCGGCCGTATCCGTCTGATACGGCAATAACCGTGTCATCGGCAGCGGGATCCAGCGCCCGCACGGTGTCGAAAACAGATATGTTGTTGTCGGTTAGCGGCAGGATGATGATCATGCCGGCAAGCTCCTTTCTCGCAAAATGGAAGGGCAAAAAAGCGGCCCTAACTGTTATTATAACATATCCTGACAAAAAAAGCACCCTTTTTCTGAAAGAAAAAAGATGCTTTTTGCGTCGAATCACAAAGAGGCGGCCGCGGCCGCCTCTTTGTCGGATCGGGATCAAATGCCCAGAGCATCCAGCACGGCTGTCAGCAGCAGGCGATGGCCTTCGATGGTCAGGTGCGCTTTGTCCGGGGAGATGGTAGTGGACTTCGTGTAGCCGATCTCGTCCATACGGGCGTCCAGCATACTCTGGAAGTCGAGGAACCGGGCGTTGGGGTACTCTTCCGTGAGGGCTTTGAGCGCCGCAATATAGTCGTTCACATACTCGATGCGTTGGGTGCTGGATTCCGGCTTGTCGACGTAGTAGGGGGAGATGAACAGCACCTTGTCATAGACGTCGGCAAAGTCGTGCATCAGTTTTTTCAGGGTGTTCGCATATTTTTCCGGCGAGCAATCATTGGAATGCAGCTCCCACTGCGAGTAGGCGTCGTTGATGCCGACCATGACGATCAGGTAGTTCGGTTGCAGGGGCTCGACCTCTCTGCGGAAGGAGGAGGACATCTGCGCGGCCACATAACCGCTGTGGGCGGCATTGTAGACGGTGGGGGCCTGTTCGCCGTATTCGGCGAGCAGATACGCCTTCATCAAAGAGGGATACCCGGTGCCCAGGTTCATGCCTTTTTCAATTTTCTGGTCGCGGCCGGAATCGGTAATGGAGTCGCCGTCGGTCACGATAACAAAGTCGGCGGAAAAGTTCTTGACAGCCTCCGTTTTTTGCCGTTTGTTCAAAGAGGTCAGGTGCAGTGCCCGGATCACGTCGGCGGCCAGCCGCATTTGCGTATTGACGTTCAATACGGTGTTGCCGCCGGATTCCAGCGTGATCTCGCCCTGTTTGGCCCACTCGTCCAAAGCGGCCTGGCAGGGAATGTATACGGCCTTTTCGGATACCCGGCAGGCCTGTTCCGCGGCGGCGGCATAACCGGCCATGGCGGTGCGTACGGCCTGATCTTCGGAGAGGGTGAACGGTCCGACCAGCGCCACGCAGGACGCTTTTTCCGCGGCGGCTGTCAGCATTTCTTCTGCGGCGGTTTTATACGCTTCGGTGCCGTACTGTTCGTCGCTGGTTTCCGCATATTTCCGCGCGTCCTTGTCGCTCAGCAGGATCACGACCAGGTCCGCCGGTTCGTTCCGGCTTTTGGATACCACGGTCTGCTTGATCTGGCGGACGGTCACGCCGGGCTGCGCATAACAGTTAAAGGCGCACTGCTGCATGCCGAACAGCTGCTGGATATAGGCCGAGATATAACCGGCCAGATTGCTGCCGATGTAGTAGTTGGCGATCGCGTCGTACGTCAGGTTTTCGTCGCCGAAAAAGGAGGCCGACGGCGTTTTGGCGGAAAAGGAAACAAGGCTTGCCGGCAGCGGCGGTTCTTTTTCCGGTTCGGAAGAGGGATCGGAGCCGTCTGGGGCGTTGCCGCAGGCGGCCAACGCAAACAGCATGCCTGCGCACAACAGACATGCCAAAAGCTTTTTCACAATCGTTTTCATGACGCTGCACCTCGTACTTATAATATTTAACAGATTTATTATAAAATGGCGGCATGGTAAAGTCAAACATTACTTTCGTAAAATCGACCTTGATTTGCGTAAGATCGTCGCCTTCGGCCGTGCCTCCGGGTAGTAAGAAGGGAGGCCGGGATTCCCGGCCTCCCGTATCCTGGCAGGAATCAGTGAGAGACCGCACCGGTTTCCAGCGTGTAGTAGGTGGAACCGATCATCACGCCGGCCGCCCGGCTGGAAGCGCCGATCTGCGACAGCCGGGTGCCGGTGTTGTCGTCGTCAAACACCGCACCCATCAGGGTGTTGTAGTTGCTGTTGCCGGCCTCCATATAACCATATATCTGGTTGTCCAGCATGATCAGGTTGCTGATCGTATTGCCCCGGCAATCCTGCAGTTTGATGCCGCCCAGCGAGTGATGCTCGAAGATCGCGTTGTCGATCAGTACGTTCCGGCAATTTTTCATATACAGGCCGGAAGCGCCCGACATGGCGCCGTTGCCTTTGATCAATTCAAAACTGGAGTCCGTCAGGTTTTCCAGGTAAAAGCCGCAGGTCCCGTACAGGGAGCTGACCCAGTTGTGAACAGTCATGCGCGTGCAGTTCAGAATCTTCAGCGGGATGCCGTTGACGTAGTCGACCATTGCGCGGTCGACCACGATGTCGGAGCAGTTGCTGAACACAAAGCCGTCTCCGCCGGAGGCGCCTTCGACCTCATAGCCGAACGCCGCGTCGATGTCGTTCGCATACATACCGTGACAGTTTTCCACGTACATGCCGGGATGATCGGGCGTCTGGTTGACCAGTACGTTGTCTACGACGATACCGGATTCAAAATTCGTCATTTTGATAGCGGTATTGTGGTTGTAGTTGGCCAGGAAACGCAGAATCTCGGTATCTGTCACCACATAAACGGAGGATTCGGCGTCCTTGATCGCGTGGCCCGCATGGTCGGAATAGCAGTTGTAGAACGAAACGTCGCTGATGTCCCGGGTCGAGGTATCAAAATAATACAGAGCCGCCGAAGGATACGTTTCTCCGTTGCCCCAGAAGTACAGGTCACGGAAGGAAATACTGTCGGCGGCAATGGTGAACCCGTTGCCCGCACCGGTGACGCACAGATTGGTGCGCACGCCGCCCTCGCCGCGGATTTGGATGGGCCTGTTCAGCGTCACGCCGGTGATGTAGTAATATGCGCCGTTGTTGTACGGGATGATCATCTCGTTCAGCACGTCGGCGGCCTTCTGGAAAGCGGCCGTACTGTTGATGCCGACGCCGCCGCAGGTACCGAACCATTGCGGATACCCGGCGCCCTGTATCGAGCCGGCGACGGTGCCGGTGCCGCCGAAGATCTGCGTGATGCCGGCGTCGACCGCGCCGTTGATTGTCAGCGTGCGGCCGCCTGCCACGTTCAGCAGGGCGCCGTCATCCAGTATCATCGTGATGCCCGAGGGTACCGTCAGGTCGTCAGCCAGGTAGTATGTGCCGGCCGGGACGACGATCGCGTTGTTGAGATCGGCTGCGTGGGAAATGGCCGACGCGAAAGCGGCCGTGTCGTTGTTGACGCCGTTGCCGATCGCGCCGCAGTCCAGTACGTTGACGGAGAACCAGGAGAGTACGGAATGCCCTTTGGTCTGCGCGTATACGTAGGTACCGTCGTAGCGTTTGGCATAGGTGGTCACGTAAATCGTGGTGCCGAAATGTGCGTTCGGGATGCCGTTGACGGTGCAGGCAATGATATACTGGCCTTCTATCTGGGCGGCGGTAATGGTATGGCCGCCTGCCAGAATAGAGGTGTATACCACGTTGGTGGGCAAAATG
>JAFWVC010000014.1 GCA_017518415.1 Clostridia bacterium | reverse complement strand
GCTCGGCGTGCAATTTGACGCGTTGTTCACCGACGAGCTGTATTTCCGCATCGGCCGGCACGCCATCGAGATGGCGGAGCGGCTCAAAGCGCTGCTGGCCGCGCGCGGATATGCCTTCTTTATCGAATCGGATACCAATCAACAGTTCGTCATCCTGGCCAACGAGCAGATGCGGGCGCTGCAGCAAAAAGTGGCCTTCACGGTATGGGAGCCGTACGACGCCGGGCACACGGTGGTGCGCTTTGCCACCGGCTGGTCGACCGGGGAGGAAGACCTGCTGGCGCTGGCACAGGCGCTGGACGAGACGAAATAACACAAACGAGGCGGGGAGATCCCCGCCTCGTTTGTATGGATCAAAGGTATTTTGCCGTTTTATTTTTTGATATAGATACAAATCCCTTTGGAGGAGGTTGCGTAATCCCGAGGAACGTCGAGCGGCTGCTCTTCGGAACGCATGCCGTAATACAGCAGGAACGGCATCGGGAAGAACCATTCCGTCAGCGTCCAGTGCACGTATTCCTCCAACAGGTCGGTACGGACGTGAGGAAGAATCACGCGGTCCGCCGCCTCGCTCACAAGCCGGACGTATCGGTCGCACAGCGGAGCGAGAGCGGATTTGATGACCGCGCGCAGGTCCCTTTGCTGTTGATAGGTCATGATCGGCATCGAGGGATACAGCCCGTCTCCTTTTTTATGCAGATAGTCGAGCTCGATCAGGCGTGCGACCGTCTCTTCCTCGTTGGCTGTCAGGGCGGTAAAGGGATCGTCGAACAGGCGCATGAACAGGTCGGCATTCGATTCGTTCAGGACGTTGTCCCGGTCGGCAAAAGGCGCCGCTTGAAAGAGGTTTGCGTGCTCGACACGGGCGTAACCGGAGGTTTTGTACTGCTTGTGCAGGTTGCTCCAATTGTTTACGGCGAGGATTTTTCCGTGATAAACGGGATTTTCGTCCGCGTAGGTCACGATCCCCGAGATCCGGTAAGGCTTGTCGTTCCGGTCCGGGATCTTGCCTTTCCATTGCGCGTTGATTTTTTCCGCGGCGGCATCGCTCATTTCCCAGGCGGCGAAGTAATACAGCAGCCAAAGAAGGGTGCCGAAGGGCAGACCGGCGCCGTAAAATCCGACGGCGCGGATGTCGTCCTCACAGGCGCGCAGCCGCTGCGTTACTTCCCGGCCAAGCGAAGTATACACCTCCGCCAGCGCTGCCTGGCCGTCGTAATATACCTGACAGGGATATATGATAAAATCCGTCAGATATTTACCCTTGGCCGGTTCTTTGAGAAACTTGTTGTCCAGCAGGTAGGACAGCTTTTCCTCAAAATATACCGGAGCCACGCCGATTTCGTCGGCAATCTGGCGCACGGTCCTGGGCTCGCGCGCACAGGCGACAAAGATTTGCTTTGTGATTAAGTCGGTGATTTTGTCCCAGTATTTCGGGAGCTGATAACCGCCCCAGAGTTTCAGTTCGGCGGGGGCGTAAGAGGCGGTGCCGGTGTTGTTTGGCATATGGACGACTCCTTCCCTGATCCGGTGTTTGGCATCGTGCAGCCGGCTCTTGACGGTCCCTTCCGGCACGCCGAGAGCCTGTGCAATCTCAGCCGTTTTCATGTTCCGCAAATAATACAGGATAATGACTTCGCGGTGCAGGTGTGACAGGCGGGATATCGAATGGTTCAACTCTGCCGTTTCTTCGCTTTTGATCAACTCGTCGTCCACTTCATCTCCGGAGGGGAGAAAGTTTTCGACGTCTTCCAGCGCGACGGCGCGGACTTGTTTCAGACGGAAAAACATACGAAGGCGGTTTTTGGCCATGGCCCAGAACCACGAATAAAAATTGCCGATTGTTCGACCGCCTCTGATCGCCTTGATCGCTTCCAGCAAGATGTCCTGCGTCAGGTCCTCCGCGTCGTGCGAACTGCCGAGCCGTTTGTAGCAAAACAGATAAGTTTCTTTCAGCAATTTGTCGTCGATCCGTTCGATATTCGTTCTGCTCACCTCCCGCCTTTTGACCGGTCATCTATTTAGTTGCGGTTTTCGTAAAAAAGTTGGCTTGTTTTCCTGTGCCGCACAAAATATTTTTCTGCGAAAAGCAGCCGGCTGTGCCTCTTTTGCCTTTTCAGTATAGCACACCGCTGCCGGGCAGGCAAGCATACAAACAAGGCGGGGAATCCCCGCCTCGTTTGTGTGTAAGCTTCTGTTTTATCTGTCGGAAAAGCTTTCTTTTCCTTCGCCGGCGGCCAGGCGGACGCAGCGGTAAGCGCCGTCGTAATACCCGCAGGCCTTCAGGGCGTCGATGCGCTCGCACAGATGAGGGATGATCTGCTTGTCGGTCAGCAGCCGGTCGACGGCGGCGCACAGCCCCGCGGCCGTCGGGTACTCGTCGGTGGCGTCGCCGAACTCCCGGCCGTGGATGGCGCCGTAGACCTCGTGCCCGCCGATGTGCTTCATATACAGCTTCGGGATCGGGTAAAAGGACAGCTCGCTGGGCTTGGTGATCAACAGGTCGCAGGCCGGCATGAGCAGATTGGTCGCGTACACGGCGCTGAAAATGTCGTCGTTGCACACTAGGCAGATGCCGTGCGCGCTTTGGGTGCGCAGCTGCTCCGCGTAGGCCGCGAAAGCCTCGTACTCGTTGCAAAAACGGTGCAGGTCGCCGCGCGCACCGATGTGTGCCGCCAGCTGATCGAAGACAGCCCGGTGGTCCCCGGTGTTGATCAGCAGTGCGGCCTGCCCGCTTTGCACGTACGGCAGCAGGTGGTCGATCAGGGCGGCGAACAATTTGCCGCCGGCCCCTGCGCCGCCGACGTTCATCAGGATGCGGACCGGTTCGCCCGCGGCTATGCGCTGCCGGCGCAGGCGGTTGTCCTCCTCCAGCCGGCACAGCAGTTCATGGTCGACGTAACAGCCGACGTCGACCAGCTCGTCGGCGGGGATGCCGCGCAGCGGCTTTTTGGCAAAGCCCTGCAGCGTTTTATACCCCAGCCAGGCAAAGGGCGTCTGCACGGTGTGGATCGCGCCTTCGGACAGGTGCAGGCCCATAGGCCAGTTGTCCGGGATGGCGTTGACCACATGCGTCATGCCGGCGTGCACGGCCGCCTGGCTGGGCCACACGTGGGTGGCAATATACGGGATATCCTTGGGAATATGGCGGAAGATAGGCGTGAGCAGCTCGCTGTTCTTTTGGTCCTTGGCGTTGTAGGTCAGCTTTTTGAAACCTTCGCTGTTGAGCGGCTCCCAGACGAAGCGGTTGAACAGCCGGGAACGCTGCGAGATGCGCGAAGCAAGCGAGTACAGGTCGTTCTGCTCGCGGATCATCTTCGAGCCGGTGGCGTCGAAGGAGGCCAGGTCCAGCCAGTACGGGTCGTAGCCGAGCGCCCGGGCGCAGGAGGCCATGGCGATGGAGATGCGGTAGTGGCCGAACCCCATGCGAATGTTGCCGACGATCAGCGGGCGGGCGGAGAAGGCCTCGTTTTCCTCCCCGAAGACGATGCGGCGCACGCCGAGGGGGGCCAGCGCGTCGATCGGGGCGAAGCGGAGGCGATAATCGGCCGCGCTGTCGTCCCCGTATTTTTTCATGAACCTGGCCTTGCTCTTTTCAGCCTGACGCACCGTGCGGGCGTCGATCTCGTTGCCGAAGATCACGCGGGTCCTGTCTGTCATAGCAGCACACCTCTTTTTGTGTCATAGGTCAGGGAGCACTCTTTGCCGTCGAGGGTATAGGTCACCGCCAGCATGCGGCCGCGCCGCGCAAAGCCGGTGACCCGCGCCCGGGCAAACAGGTCCAGCGCCCGGGCCAGAGCGGCCTGCTGCGCGGGGGCGTACTCCGCCAGATTGTCCGACGTCATCATCACGCTGCCGAACAGGGCGTTGAGGGTGATCAGCGCCTGCTTCTGCGCGGGGGAGAGATGCAGGTTCTCCTCCCGCAGGAGGAAAACGTCCGGGTCGTTGCCGAACAGGGCGCCGTCCATAAAGGAGCGGTATACCGTGTTTTGCAGCGTGACCCTGGTGGAGATGCGCTCCCGGTGCATCCGGCGCATATACCACACGTCGTCGAAGCGCAGCGACACGTCCGGGCCGACGCGCAGATAATCAAACCGGCCGGCGGCGTTCCACAGCGTGGCGCCGCAGCCGAGGATCAGCTTGTCGCCCAGCATGTCCCGCAGCAGGGCATACGCCTCTTCGGCGGCCTGACAGCGGGTCTTGCCGGGGTAACGGGGCAGGTTGGCCGCGTACAGAAAGTCCAGCTTGAAAAAATCAAAACCCATCTGCGCATAGTGGGTCAGGCATTGCCGTATATAGGCCCGGACCTCTTCGTTTTCGAGGTCGAGCGCGTAAAAGCCGCTCCAGTTCGAGCCGCAGCGCACCGGCCGTCCGGCTTCGTCGGCGCAGAACCAGCCGGGCTTTTCGGCAAACAGGCGGCTTTTGGCTTCCGCGACGAAAGGTGCCAGCCAGATGCCCGCCAGCAGACCCTTGCCGTGGATGCGTTCGACCAGCGGCGCCAGCCCGTCCGGAAACTTGGCGGGGTCGACGTCCAGCCAGTCGCCGACGAATGTTTCGTATCCGTCGTCGATCTGGAACAGATCGAAGCGCCCGTCCAGCGCGTCCAGATCCCGCAGAAGGATGGACTGATCGATCTTCTGGTAATAGTTGTACCAGGAAGTATACCCGAACAGCTTTTTGACCGGCCGTTTGGGAAAGCAGTCGTAAAAGGCGCGCAGCCCTTCCTCGTACGACGGCCGGTACACGTAGTCGCACAGCACGAAGGAGTCGCCCGCGCCGAGGCACGCGCCGGCTGCGTCGCTGATCAGGGTCACGCGGCCGCCGGCCCGTTCGAGCGAAACGACGAGATAGGCAAAGCGCCGGTTGAGGCTGAACAGGAACACGCCGCCGCGGCCCTTGACGTAAAATACGTCGTACCCGTGCAAAAAGCGCTTGTCATACGGGTAAAAGGAGGCGTCGCCGTACCGGTCGAGCGCAAAGCGGTCCACGACCGGCCGGGGCAGGGCGTACACGTTCCGTTCGGTTTCGGTACGGAAAACCTCGCGCGTGTCGGTCCAGGACTGGTAGCCGTTCATAAAATACAGGTCGTCCGCTTCGCCCTGTGCGGGCAGGAAGGGCAAGCCGCTTTCCCGGTAATCCAGCAGGCGCACGGGCCGCCTGGCCGTCAGCGTAACGGTGCGTCGCTCGCCGGTGTCGGCGACGAGCAGCTGCACGTCCCCGTTTTCCGTCCCGGTCAGGGTGACCGGCTGCTGCGCTCCGTCTGGCAGGTAGGTCAGCGTACAAACGGCGGCGCTCATCCTTTTTTCTTCTCCGCGATGGTCTGCATGACCTTCTTTTCGTTATACAGGCCGAGGATCACGGCGCCGGCCAGGCAGAAAGCCACCGCGGTAAAGGCGACGATGGTCAGGCCTTTGGCGGAGGCGGTGATCTCGTTCAGGGCGGTGTTCTGCGCCGTGCCGATGATGGCCAGCGAGGTGAACACCAGCATCGCGATCGACTGGCCCCACTTCATGGCAAAGGTACGCGCCGCGAAGAACATGCCCTCGCGGTTTTCGCCGGTGTTGACGCCGTCCGCCTCGGCTACGTCCGCAACGATGGACTGCGGAATGATGCCGAGCAGCGCCATCGGGAAGGCAGCGATCACGCAGATGAGTGCGCCGTATACCAGTCCGGGCAGCGGGATAAAGCGGATCAAGGCCGTGACCAGATAGGCCAGAGCCAGGCCGAGGAAGCCGCAGATCGTCAGCCGCTTTTTACCGAACTTGCGCACCAGGGCGGATACGAAGGGGTAGAAGACGGCGGACAACACCGTCATGCCGCCCATAAAGATCATGGTATAGCTTTCATCCAACGCCATCGATACCTTGACGAAGAACGGCAGGCCGGTCTGGAACAGCGTCAGGCCGATCCAGTACATAATGTCCGAGCCGACAAAGACGCGGAAGTCCCGGTTCTTGAAGGTGGACGCCAGCGATTTGAACATATTGGAGCGGGACGGCTTGGTGTCGACGAACTCCTTCTCTTTCAGCAGGAAGGTGGGCAGCAGCATGGCGATGCAGGCCAGGACCGCCAGTACGATGAAGCAGATGCGATAACTCCATCCGTAACCGACGGCGCCGCGCAGCATGCCCGAAAACACGAAGGGCGTGTACGCCAGCAGCGTGCCGGAGAAGAAGGTCAGCGAGATGGCGGTCGAGATGAACATGCGGTCATCCTGCGTTTTGCCGAACTCGGAAATCAGCGCGTTGTACGGGGTGCAATACATGGTCATAAACAGGTAGAACAGTACGATAAACACCGAGATCCACGCCACGTTGATGCCGCTGATGGCGTTGACCGGCGCACAGAACAGCAACACCGTCACCGTGGACAGCGGCACGGCGGCCCATTGCATATACGGGATGCGGCGCCCCCGTTTATTGGTGCTGCGGTCGCTCATGTTGGCGATCAGCGGGTCGGTCACGGCGTCGAAGATGCGGCTGAGCGCCGTGATCAGGCCCAGAATGGTCAGGAAACCGAAAACGACCAGGCCGGGGGTGATGAACTGGGTCGCGCCGGCGTCGATGTCGCCCTGCGTCGGCAGATAAAAGGTGACAAACCATGCGTTGATGACCCCGCTGAGGGTAGACCATCCGAGCTGCCCGACGGCAAAAATGATCATTTGCTTTTTGGTCAATCGTTTCATACCGTTTTGAAGCGTTTCGTCTGAGGAAACGTTTCCCTCCCATCTTCGTTTTTCCGCGTCAGACCGCGGTTTTATTATAAGGCCTCGTCACCGCGCAGCGAGAAGAGGATCATATCGATCAGCGCCTGAATCTCGCCGGCTTTGTCGGCGCCCTTGTCCTGCCGCAGGATCTCTTCGGAGGCGAGTTTTTTGCACAGTGCCAGCACGGCGTGGGTGGCTGCGTAATAGAAAAGATCCATATCCGGCAGTACGCGCACCGTGCGGTTCTGTACGCCGGCCCGGTACGCCGCCGCAAAGGCGGTTTTGAAGCGGTCTATTCCGTCGGCGTATTCGTCCAGCCGGTCGACCGGAACCTGGATGCAATAGGCGTCGAACTCGTGCAGAAAACGGTACAGCTGCGGGCGCCGGCGGAACAGATGCAGGTAGGTCTCAAAAAAACGCTGCAGCCAGGGGAAGCCTTCCTCGGTGCCGTCGGCGCCGAGAAAGAGCTGCTCGGCGGCCTTTTGCAGTTTCAGCGCGCAGGCGACGATCAACCCCGTGCGCCCGGTAAAATACCGGTACACCGTGGCCTCGCCTACGTCGGAATGTTCCGCCACGTCCCGGATCGTGACTGCCGCGAGCGGGCGCTCCAGAAAGAGTTCGATCGCCGCGTCGGTCACAAAATCGCGTTTGGCTTGTTTTTTTGTCATAGCCGGTCACCGTCCGTACAACTTTTTGATAGATTGCCTATCAAAAAGATAGCATTTTTATTCCCGTTTGTCAATCTTTTTTATCCTATTCCGATAAAAAACAGTTGGCGGCACAGAAAAGACGGTATCATCAAGTCGTCGTATGAAGCGGGGGCGGCAAACAGGAAAAACAAAAAATTTTTTCTTCCCGGCGATGCTTGCGATGCTCTCCGGCGTGCCTGGCGTTCTTTTGCTTTTTACGGCGCCGGTGAAATAACAAACCGCCCCGCCGGTCCGAAGACCGGCGGGGCGTGCCGTTTTTATAAGGGGCGCTTTACCGCACGCCGAACAGCAGGTCGCTGTACGTGGGGAAGGGCCAGTATTTTTTGGCGGTGATCACTTCCGCCTCGTCGCACACGACGCGCAAGTCGCCCATCTTGGGCAGGATGACGTCACGGATCATGCAGGAGGCGGCCGTAACGTCCGCCGCCAGCTCGCGGTAGCGGAGCATGGCGTCTTCCAGCTCGCCCGCGGCGCGGTCGATCCCGTCCGCCAGTTCAGACAGGCGTTCGACCGTTTTGGTCTCATACCGGCAGGCGATGGTTTCGGAAACGGCCTTTTTGGCCGCCACCGTGTTGGCCAGATCCCGCGCGTAGGCTTCCACCGCCGGCAGGATCTCCTTGCGGGCCATGTCCGCCATCGTCAGCGCTTCGATATTGACCGTCTTGCAGTAGTTTTCGAGCATGATCTCGTACCGGGAGCGCAATTCCGCCTCGGAAAACACGCCGAGCGAGGTGAGCATATCGACGTTCTTTTTGTCCAGCAGGTGCGGCATGGCATCCGGTGTGGTACGCAGGTTGTGCAGGCCGCGCTGCTCCGTCGCCTCTTTGATCCACGCGTCGTCGTAGCCGTTGCCGTTGAAGATGATGCGCTTGTGCTCCCGGATGGATTCGCGCAGCAGCGCGTGCAGCTCGCCGTCGAAGTGATCCGCTTTTTCCAGCCGGTCGGCATAGCGGCGCAGTACGTCGGCCACGGCGGCGTTGGTCATGATATTCGCGCAGGCGATGCTGTTGGAAGAACCGAGCATGCGGAACTCAAACCGGTTGCCGGTGAAAGCAAAGGGAGAGGTGCGGTTGCGGTCGGTCGTGTCGCGGTTGAACTTGGGCAGTACGTGCACGCCCAGCGCCATCTGTGATTTTTCGGCCGAGTTGTAAGGCGTTTCGTGCTCAATGGCGTCGAGCACGGCCGTCAGCTCATCACCCAGAAAGATGGAGATGACGGCGGGCGGCGCCTCGTTCGCGCCCAGCCGGTGGTCGTTGCCGGCGGTGGCGACGGACAGACGCAGCAGGTCCTGATACTCGTCCACTGCCTGAATGACGGCGCACAGGAACAGCAGGAACTGGGCGTTTTCATACGGCGTGTCGCCTGGTTTGAGCAGCTTGATGCCGGTATCGGTGTCGATCGACCAGTTATTGTGCTTGCCGCTGCCGTTGACGCCGGCGAAGGGCTTTTCGTGTAGCAGGCACACCAGCCCGTGCCGGGAGGCGACCTTCTGCATGATCTCCATCGTCAGCTGGTTATGGTCGGTAGCAAGGTTGACTACGTTGAAGATCGGCGCAAGTTCGTGCTGCGCGGGGGCGACTTCGTTATGCTCCGTTTTGGCCAGCACGCCGAGCTTCCACAGTTCTTCGTTCAGGTCCGCCATAAAAGCGGCGACGCGGGGGTTGATGACGCCATAGTAGTGGTCGTCCATCTCCTGCCCTTTGGGCGGCTTGGCGCCGAACAGAGTGCGGCCGCAGAAGACAAGGTCACGCCGCCGGTCGAACATCCGCTTGTCAACCAGAAAGTACTCCTGCTCCGGCCCGGAAGAGGCGCGCACACACTTGACGTTTTTATGCCCGAACAGCCGCAGAATGCGCATGGCCTGCTTGTCGATGGCCTGCATCGAGCGCAGCAGCGGCGTCTTTTTGTCCAGCGCCTCCCCGCCGTAGGAACAGAAGGCGGTGGGGATGCACAGGGTATTATCCTTAATAAAGGCGTACGACGTCGGGTCCCACGCGGTGTAGCCGCGTGCCTCAAACGTGGCGCGCAGCCCGCCCGACGGGAAGGAGGAGGCGTCCGGCTCGCCTTTGATCAGCGC
Source organism: Clostridia bacterium (assembly GCA_017518415.1). Lineage (GTDB taxonomy): Bacteria > Bacillota > Clostridia > Oscillospirales > Acutalibacteraceae > RGIG6098. The sequence continues at coordinate 2,033 of JAFWVC010000014.1, read as the reverse complement.
CTTGCCGGAAAACTCCATGATCACGCCGCCGTCGGGCGCGGGGGCGATGAAGCTCTCGTGCTTTTCGGCCGTGATGCCGGTCAGCGGCTGGAACCAGTGTGTGTAATGGGTGGCCCCGTGCTCCAGCGCCCAGTTTTTCATGGCTTCCGCCACGGCGTTGGCCACCTCGGTGTCCAGGTCGGCCCCTTCGTCGATGGTCTTTTTCAGCGAGGCGTAGATCTGCGGGGGCAGCTTCTCCTTCATAACTTTGTCGTTGAAGACCATGCTGCCGAAATATTCCGATATCATATTCATACGGGCAGGCTCCTTTTCTGCAATTTGTCGTCGGAAAAAAAGCAGCGCCGCAGAGATTACTCCCCAAGACGCCGTTGCCTTTATGCGACACATTATACCCATTCCGGCCCGCTTTGTCAACCCTTTTTTATAGAAAGGCGGAAAACCGGCCCGGCCGCGGCAACTTTTGCTTGACGGGAACAACGGCGGTGCGATATACTGAAAGCACATAGCCGAACAGGCGCAACGGGGGCTTTCGCCGCCCCGGTCGGGAGGAAAAAAGCATGAAGAAACGCATCGTCGCCATGGCCGCCGCCCTGCTTTTGTGCGGCGCGCAGGCCTTTTGCGCGCAGGCGCAGATGCGGCAGGCGGGCCGCGTGCATACGCCGCCCATGCTGGACGGTGTACTCGCACCGGACGAGTGGGGCACGCCGCTGCTGACGCTGTATCCGGACAGCGGGGAGGCTTATCTGGAGCGCAGCGATCCGTCTGTGGAATGGCCGCAGCAGATGTGCGCTTATATGATGTGGGACGACGGCGCGCTGTACGCCGCCGTCACGGTGACGGGCGCCGTGCACCGCAACACGCAGACGCAGCCGGGCACCTGCTGGGACGGTGACGCGGTGCTGCTCTCGCTGCAGGGCGAGGGCGGCTGCAACCGCCTGTGCTGCGCATGGGGGCAGGACGGCACCGTGCTGTGCGGCGCCTTTGACCGGGCGCAGGACGGGCAAAGCATCGCCGGCGCCTCGGCGGCGCATACAGCCGCAGTGACCCGGCAGGGGAACGTGACGACGTACGAGATGCGGATCGACCCGGCGGCGCTGACCTATCCGATCCCGGCCCTGCAGGCGGACGGCGAGCTGGCGCTGCAATGGACGCTGTATTTATCAGAGGCCGGCGGCCGCTGCGGCGGCATGATGCTGTATACGCCGGACGGGCAGGCCCCGGCACAGACGCCGCTGCTCCTTGCCCTGACCGGGGAGCCGGCCAACCCTTCCTTCGTGATCACTACCGCCGCTCCGCCGACGACAACGACGCAGCCGACGGCGCCGACGACGGCGCCCGCGGCGGCGGCCGGCTGGATGACGGAGCAGACGGCCGGCTGGCTGAGCATCGGGCTGGCGGTGGCCGGCGCCGCGCTGTTGATTGCCGTACTGGTGCTGTGGCTGCGGCAGAAAAAATGATCGTCGACCGGGCAGGAGGGCTGCATGACGGAGATACAACAGGCGCTTTTTGCGCAGGCGGAGCCCGCGTACGCCGATTTTCAGGCCCGGCTGACCCCCGGCCTGCCGCGGGAAGCCTTTATCGGGGTGCGGGTGCCGGCGCTGCGGAAGATGGCCGCGACCCTGGCCGCGGACCCGGCCGGCCGCGCCTTTTTGCAGCAGCTGCCCCATGCGTATTTTGAGGAAAATATGCTGCACGCCCTGCTGATCGGCCGCGAAAAGGAGTATGCCGCCGCTATCGGGTACACCGAGGCGTTTTTGCCTTACGTGGACAACTGGGCGGTGTGCGACTGCCTGTCGCCCCGGGTCGGGCGCGCAGACAAGCCGGATCTGCTGGGGCGCATCCGCCGCTGGGCCGCCTCACCGCGGACGTATACGGCCCGCTTCGGGCTCGGAATGCTGATGCGGCATTTTCTGGACGGCGACTTTGCGCCGGCATATTTGGAAATCCCGGCCGCGGCGGCCGCCGGGGAGGCCTATTATCTGCAAATGATGGTCGCCTGGTTCTTTGCCACGGCGCTGGCCAAGCAGTGGCCG
>JAFWVC010000013.1 GCA_017518415.1 Clostridia bacterium | reverse complement strand
TAGGATTATACCATACATAGCCGGAGCAGGCAAGGGCAAAGACCGGCGCTTTTGCGAAAACCGCCGAAAACCGTAAAAAAAACAAAGATCCCGTCGGCAGTTGCCGACGGGATCTTTACCTTGGCGCGCTGGAAGGGACTCGAACCCCCGACCTTTTGGTTCGTAGCCAAACACTCTATCCAGCTGAGCTACCAGCGCACACAGCGTAATATATTATAGAGTCCCCCCGGGGAAAAGTCAAGAGAGAAAACGGGATTTTTCAAAAAAAATTACGGCGCGGGCGCTTGTAATATAAGCGGGGATATGATAAAATAAGAAAATGAAAGAAAGATAAAAGGGGTCGTACGCATGTCCGGACATTCCAAATGGAACAATATCAAACGCAAAAAAGAAAAAACAGACGGCCAGAAGGCCAAGATCTTTACCAAGGTCGGCCGTGAGATCGCGGTCGCCGTCAAAGAGGGCGGCAGCGCTGATCCCAACGCCAACTCCCGTCTGAAGGACGCTATCGCCAAGGCGAAGGCCAACAACGTGCCCAACGAGAATATCGAGCGTATCATCAAAAAAGCGGCGGGCGAGGGCAACGCCGACCGCTACGAGCACCTGAACTACGAGGGCTACGGCCCGAGCGGGGTGGCCGTCATCGTCGAAACGCTGACCGACAACCGCAACCGCACCGCGGGGGAGATGCGCCATTACTTTGACAAGTTCGGCGGCAATCTGGGGCAGACCGGCTGCGTGAGTTTTATGTTCCACAGCCGCGGCGTGCTGGCGATCGACGCCGAGGGCCTCGATGAGGAAAAGGTGATGGAGGACGCGCTGATGGCCGGCGCTTCCGACTTCAACGCCGACGAGGACGTGTTCGAGATCATCACCGAACCGGACGATTTTACCGCCGTGTGCGAGGATCTCGAAAAGAAGGGCTACACCTTCCTGTCAGCCGACGTGGCGCAGGTGCCGGACGTGTATACCACGATCGATGATCCGGACCAGGTCGTCCAGATGGAAAAACTGCTGGATATGCTGGATGACAACGACGACGTACAGAACGTGTGGCACAACTGGGAGCGCCCGGAGGAATAACAAACCGAAAAAGGCGCGGCCGGTCGGCTGCGCCTTTGATCCATTTTCGCGGCAGGTCATTTGCGGATGCGGATGCCGATCTGCCGTTTTGCCTTTTTATCCGGGAAAACCTGTTCCGGCCGCAGGCCGGCGTTGCCTTCCAGAATCGGGTCGTACGGTTCGGCCTGCGCCGCCTGCTTGGCCTGTTTGATCTGCGCGTGCAGGTCCAGCTTGTTTTCCAGGATCATGACGGGCAGCATCAGCAGCGGGATCAGGACCGGGGAGCCGTGCCGCCAGATCGTCTTGCCCACCGTCAGGCCTTGGGAGCCGTAGGCCTGGATCGTTTCCGGGAAGGTGTGGTACAGGTCTACCGCGATGAACACAAAGGCCACGGCCGCCGCCGCACACAAAATAACGCCGATATACCGGCGGGCCGGCCATGCGTAAAACAGCACGGTGCCGGCGCACAGCAGCGCTACCGTGCAGGCCAGGGGGACGACGGAGTATTCCGTCGTCGCCAGGCTGTATATCGTCAGGCCTTGCAGGCCGAGGATGAGCACCAGGGCGATGACCAGAATGACACGCAGGCAGGTAAGGGCGGCGCGCATACGAACAACATCCTTTCCGCAGAGGAATCTGCAGGGGTATTGTACCATATTTTTTTTCGCTGCGCAAGAGCGGAAAAATCGATTGAAGGGGCTTTGGCATGAAACCGTATCCGCTTTTTCTCAAACCGGTGATGAAGGATTATATCTGGGGCGGCAACCGGCTGCACCGGCAGTTCGGGTACCCGATGCCGGGCGCCCGCGCGGCAGAGGCGTGGGTGCTTTCCTGCCGGCCGGACAACTGCTGCGCCGTGTGCAACGGCGAGGCGGCCGGACGGTATCTGGACGACGTGCTGCGCCAATGGGGGCAGACGCAGGAGTTCCCGCTGCTGATCAAGCTGATTGACGCGCGCGACCGCCTGTCCTTGCAGGTACACCCGGACGACGACTATGCCCGGGCGCATGAGAACAGCGCCGGCAAGACCGAAATGTGGTACGTCATCGACTGTGCGCCGGACGCCAAGCTGGTGTACGGCCTGAAAACCGCGGTGGATGCGGAGACGCTGCGCCGGGCGGTGGAGGAGGACAAGCTGCTGCCGCTGTGCCGCAAGGTCACGGTGCGTCCGGGCGACGTGTTTTTCATCCGGGCCGGCACGCTGCACGCGATCGGCAAGGGCATCCTGCTGGCCGAGGTGCAGCAGAACTCCGACATTACCTACCGGGTGTCCGATTACGGGCGGCTCGGGGCGGACGGTAAGCCCCGCGCGCTGCATAAACAGCAGGCCCTCGCCGTCATCCGGCCGGAGCCGGAGGCGCGCCGCCGCCCGCCCGCCGCGCCGCAGGTCGTGCCCGGCGGTACGACGCAGCCGCTGGTCAGCTGCCCGTTCTTTACCGTGCGCCGCGTCTGTGCCGGGCAGATGACCTTCGGCCGGGCGGACGGCTTTGTATCGCTGCTGTGTCTGTCCGGCGACGGGCTGCTGATGTGGGACGGCGACAGCCGCCCTGTGCGCGCCGGAGACAGCGTGTACCTGCCCGCCGGCGTGACGGCCACCCTGTTCGGCGCGGCCGAACTGCTGGAAACCACCGTGTAAGGAGTACCGATATGCCGACGCTCAATATCGTTCTGGTCGAGCCGGAGATCCCGCAGAATACCGGCAATATCAGCCGTACCTGCGCGTGCACCGGTGCCCGGCTGCATCTGGTGGGGCCGATGGGCTTTACCATCGACGATGCCAAGCTCAAGCGGGCCGGGCTGGATTACTGGCCGCTGCTGGACGTGACGTATTATGATGATCTGGCGGCGTTCTTCGCCCGCAACGCGGGGCCGTTCTTTTACTTTACCACCAAGGGGACGCACGTGTATTCCGACGTGACGTATCCGGACGGCGCATATCTGCTGTTCGGCAAAGAGACGGCCGGCCTGCCGGAGGACCTGCTGCGCCCCCACCCGGAGCGGTGCGTGCGCCTGCCGATGCTCGACAACGACGCCGCCCGGTCGCTCAACCTGTCCAACACGGTGGCGGTGGGCGTGTACGAGGTACTGCGGCAATGGGGCTTTCCCGCACTGCGCACGCAGGGGCATCTGCGCCGCCCATGAGTATTGACTTTTTTGCCGGGGACGGCGTATAATATCACTATTCCCGGTCAGGGAAAGATTCGGAGGATTCGAAAGATGAAAGAGAAGTTTTACATTACCACGGCCATCGCCTATACCTCGCGCAAGCCGCATATCGGCAACACGTACGACGTGGTGCTGGCGGATATGATCGCCCGGTATAAGCGCATGCGCGGGTATGATGTATATTTTCTGACCGGATCGGACGAGCACGGGCAGAAAATCGAACAGGCGGCCCGGGAACAGGGCGTGACGCCCAAGGAGTACGTCGACCGGGTGGCGGGGCAGATCAAAGCGGTGTGGGACTGCATGAACACCACGTACGACCGCTTTATCCGCACGACGGACGCCGACCACGAGGCGGCCATCCAGGGTATTTTCGAAAAGTTGTACCGGCAGGGCGACATCTATAAGGGCGAGTACAGCGGCAAATACTGCGTGCCGTGTGAATCCTTCTTCACCCCGTCGCAGCTGGTGGACGGCAAGTGCCCCGACTGCGGGCGCGAGGTGACCGACGCCAAGGAAGAGGCTTACTTCCTGCGGTTGAGCAAGTATCAGGACCGCCTGATGAAATATTATGAGGAAAACCCGGACTTCTTTCTGCCGGCGGAACGGCGGGCCGAGATGGTCAACAACTTTCTCAAGCCCGGGCTGGCGGATCTGTGCGTATCTCGGTCCTCCTTCACATGGGGGATCCCGGTGCGGTTCGACCCCCGGCACGTGACCTACGTATGGCTGGACGCGCTGTCCAACTACATCACCGGCGTGGGCTATTCGCCGGACGGCAGCAGCGACCGGTATAAAAAATACTGGCCGGCCGACCTGCACGTCATCGGCAAGGATATCATGCGGTTCCATACCATTTACTGGCCGATCATACTCATGGCGCTCGGCGAGCCGCTGCCCAAGCAGGTGCTGGGCCACCCGTGGCTGCTGTTCGGAGAGGATAAAATGAGCAAGTCCCGCGGGAACGTCATTTACGCGGACGATCTGGCCAAGGTGTTCGGCGTGGACGCGGTGCGGTATTATCTGCTGGCGGAGATGCCCTTTGCGCAGGACGGCAGCATCACCTATGAGCAGATCATCACCCGCTGCAACGCGGACCTGGCCAATACGCTGGGCAACCTGGTCAACCGCAGCATCGCAATGGCGGGCAAGTATTTCGGCGGTACGGTGCGCCGCCCCGCGCAACTGTCCGCGCAGGCGGAGAGCATGGCGGACGCAGCCCGGCAGACGCTGGCCGACTATACCCGCCTGATGGATGGGTACCGCAACGCCGACGCCGTCGAGGCGATCATGAGCTTTGCCAAACGCTGCAACAAATATATCGACGAGACTACGCCGTGGATCCTGGCCAAGGACCCGGCTGACCGCGGCCGGCTGGAGGAAGTGCTGTACGTGCTGCTGGAAGGCATCCGCGTGCTGGGCATCTTGTTGCAGCCGATCACGCCCGGCACCTCGGCCGAGATTTTCCGCCAGCTGCAGGCGGACGGCGGGGCGACCGCATTTGAGGCCGCGTACCTGGGCGCGCAGGCGCAGTATACCGTGACCGCGCCGGTGCCGCTGTTTGCCCGGCTGGATCCGGAGCAGGTGACGGCGCAGATCCAGGCGCTGCATCCGGCGGATCCGGCGGAACCGGAAAAGCCGGCGCAGGCCCCCTTCCTGCCGGAGATCGGCATCGACGAGTTTATGAAGGGGGACGTGCGGGTCGCGCGGGTCACCGCGTGCGAGCCGGTCAAAAAGAGCAAAAAACTGCTGAAACTGACGCTGGACGACGGCAGCGGGACGCCCCGCACCGTCTGTTCCGGCATTGCCGCCTGGTATAAGCCGGAGGACCTGACCGGGCACAGCGTGCTGCTGGTGGCCAACCTCAAACCCGCCGTGCTGTGCGGGGTGGAGAGCAACGGTATGATCCTTGCGGCCGACGCGAACGGCGAAGCCAGGGTCATCTTTGCCGATGGCCTGCCGATCGGCGCGCGGGTGCGCTGACGTGGTCGGGACGGTAGCCGTCGTCGGCCTGGGGCTGATCGGCGGATCGCTGGCGATGGCGTGGAGCGCCGCCGGCATCCGGGTACTGGGCGTGGAAAAGGACGCGGATACGGCACGGCAAGCCTTGCAGGCCGGTGCCGTCGCGAGCCTTTGCCCGCCGGACGGGATATCCGAAGCGCAGGCGGTGGTGCTGGCGATGGCGCCGCACGCCTGTATCGCTTTTTTGCGGGAGTACGCGGCCGTGCTGCCGCGCGGCGCCGTCGTGACCGACGTGTGCGGCGTCAAGCAGGCGGTGGTGGCGGCGTGCGAGGCGCTTTGCCGCCCGTACGGGCTGCGCTTTGTGGGCGGGCATCCGATGGCGGGCAAGGAGCACAACGGCTTCGGCAACGCGCAGGCGGACCTGTTTGAAGGGGCAAGTTATATCCTCACGCCCACCGATCAGACCGAGCCCGCGGCGCTGGATACCGTGCGGGACCTGGCGCTGGCGGCCGGGTGCGCCGGCTGTACCTATACCACGCCGGAGGAACATGACAGACGCATCGCCTTCACCAGCCAGCTGCCGCATGTGCTGGCCGGCGCTTACGTGCGCTCGCCGCAATGTGCGCGGCATACGGGTTTTTCAGCCGGCAGTTATCGGGACGTGTCCCGGGTGGCGGCGGTGGACGAGACGCTGTGGAGCGAATTGTTCCTGCAAAACCGGCAGGCTTTATGTGAAGAGATCGGCGGGCTGGTCGAACGCTTGTCCGCCATGCAAAAGGCTCTGGAAGAGGAAAACACGGAAAAAGTGGCCGGGCTGATCCGCGCCGGCCGCGAAGCAAAGGAGCAATTATCGGAATGACGCATACCATCACGGTACACACCTCGTCCGCGTACGACGTTCTGTGCGGCAGCGGGCTGCTGCCCGGTGCGGGCGAGCTTTGCCGCCGGGTCAACCGCGGCGTTCACGCGCTGATCGTGACCGATTCGCACGTCGGTCCGCTGTATGCGGATACGGTGGAGCGCTCGCTGACGGCGGCCGGGTATCAGGTGCGTACCTTTACCTTCCGCGCCGGGGAGCAGAGCAAACGCCTGGCTACGGTGGAGGAAATCTACGAGCAGGCGGCCATGTGTCCGCTGCACCGGGATGACCTGATCGTGGCGCTCGGCGGCGGCGTGACCGGAGACATGGCCGGTTTTGCGGCGGCCACGTGGCTGCGGGGCATCGACGTCGTGCAGATCCCGACCTCGCTGCTCGCGCAGGTGGACAGTTCCATCGGCGGCAAGACCGGGGTCGATACCGTGGCAGGCAAAAATCTGGTCGGCGCCTTCTGGCAGCCCCGGCTGGTCATTTCCGACCCCGACACGCTCGACACTTTGCCGGATGCGGTGCGCACCGAGGGGGCGGCGGAAGCTATCAAAACCGCCCTGATCGCCGACGAAGAGCTGTTTGCGCAAATGGAGGCGGCCGGTACGATCACGCCGGAGATGATCCGGCGCTGCATCGCCGTCAAGCGCGACGTCGTCGAGCAGGACGAGCGGGAGGCGGGTACGCGCAAGTTGCTCAACTTCGGCCATACCATCGGCCACGCGCTGGAGCGGCGGTATGCATACCGGCTGCCGCACGGGCAGGCGGTGGCGGTCGGGATGGTCGCAGCCGCCCGGATCGGCCGGTGCATGGGGATCACCCCCGCCGACGTGGAGCCGCGTATCGCGGCTGTGTTGCGGCGTTTCGGTCTGCCGGTGGAGGATCCCGTTCCTCCGGAGCAGTTGATGACCTTTTTGACGGCGGACAAGAAACATCACGCCTCCGGCGTGGATTTTGTGCTGCTGACACGTATCGGCAGCGCCGTCTGGCGGACGGTGGAGCCGGCACAGTTGGTCGCCTGGCTCACGCCGCAGGCCGATTGACGCCGCCCCGTTACAGTAAAATATACAGGATAGCCGCCAGCAACCCGGTATCCGCCCCGTTTTGGGCCAACAACAGCAGCAACACGGCCAGCAACAGCTGTTCGCTTGCCGCGGAACCGGCCGGGGCCGGTTCCGTTGCCGGCGGCTGCCGGTTTATCGGGGATGCGGCCGGTATCCGGGCGGCGGCCCGGCCGGCCGCTTCGGCTTCCCGCTGCCGCAGGCGTTGTACCCGGGCCTGCGCCTGCTGCTGCAGCGATAGCAGGTTGTTATCCGTGGCGATCGCCTCCTCCGGTCAGTTGATCCCACAGGCCGCTTTGCTGCAACACGGGCAGCAAAGCCCGCAGGCGCAGCATCCGGTCGGCTTCTTCGAGCCGTTTGGCTCGCGCGCCGTGCAAAAAAGGGCGCAGCGCCCGCAGCAGGCGGGTATCGTCTGTTTCGCTTGAAAAGGAGCGCAGCAGCGGCGCCAACGCCGTCAGTGCCGCTTCCGGTTCCGGGGCGGCGGCGGGCGGCGCGGCGGATGACCCTTCGTCGGACCCGAGACCCAGCTGCGCCAACGCGTTTTGCAGCTTTTGCGGCGTGTCGGGCGCGCTGAGCAGCTTTTGCAGGGCCGCGGACAGGTCATCCATACGCGCGTCGCCCTCCTTTCGGCGTTACGGCTTTTGTTTTTTGATAAAATCGTCCAGCAATCGGTTGACTTGGGGAGATTTCAGCCATTTTTCGGCTTGCGGGCCGTCTCCCAGCAAGGCTTGCAGGCCGGCCGCTTTTTGCGGCGGCAATTTGGTGCGCAGGGCTTGCAGCCCGCCGGTCTGTACCGTGCGCGCCAGCTGCTCCGGCGTCATATTCAGCCGGGAGGAAGCATAGCGCAGCAGCGCTTCCAGCTGTTGCGGGCTCAAAGATGACGGATCCATAGCGCAGCCCTCCTTTCAACATACTGTATGACGGGGCGGCGCCGAATATGAGGTGAGAGCATGAAAATACTGGTCGTTTCCGACGTGCACGAGCGGCCGTACGCGCTGTACGCCGCGCTGCGGCAGCAGCCGGATGCGCAAACGGTGATTTTCCTCGGCGACGGATTGCGCACGCTGGAGCAGGCGGCCGCGGAGGAACCGCAGCGCCGCTTTCTGGCGGTGCGCGGCAACTGCGACTGGGGCGTGACGGGGTATCCCGACACCGGGTTGGAGCAGATCGGCCCGGTGCGGATCTTCTACACGCACGGGCATCTGTTCGGCGTCAAAAGCGATACCGACCAGCTGGAATATACGGCGCGGCAGGCCGGTGCCACGGTACTGCTGTACGGGCACACCCACCGCCCGCAGGCCCTGTACCGGGACGGGCTGCACATTTTATGCCCCGGCGCGCTGGTCGACGGTGCCTACGGGCTGCTGGAAACAGGGCCCGGCGGCGTGCTGCTGCAGACCTGCCGGATCGATTGAATCCGCAGGCAGAAAGCGGGCGGGAATTTGACTGTTCCCGTCGTCAGAGACGGCGATATGACAGAGGAAGAAACATACGATTATTTGAAACTGCCCGAAGACGTGAAGCAATGTTCCGGGATACCGGTCGATTTTTACGATACACGCGTAAAAAAAGAACAGGCGCAAGTCGCGCCTGTTCTTTTTTTTGTAAAGAGAGGGGGGATCCCGTCCGTTATTCCCACACGGGGTCCGGGTTCGGGCGCTGCCAGTACAACAGCAGCGCGCCGCTTTGTACCGCGACCCGGGCGGGCGTGCCGGTAAACGCGTTGCTCACGCCGGTAGGGCAATCGGGCGAGAGGACGACGCCCTGCGCCGGGTAGGAAAGGCCCTGCTCTTCCACGCCCTGTGCCGGGCCGCCGAGCGCGAACACGGACAGCGTCCCGGTCGCCTCCGGCGGAAAGCGCAGCGCCCCGTCGGCCAGCACGCACAAAGCGAAGCCGTCGCCGTAGAGGATGGCCTGCGCCCCTTGCCGCGCCAGCCCGAGCAGGCACTGGACGTTGGCCAGCGTGTGGTCGATGCGTCCGCCGGTGCCGCCGTACAGGGCGAAGCGGCAAAAGCCCTGCTGCCGGCCGTATTCGATCGCCAGCTGCATATCCGTTTGATCCTTGCGCACAGGGAAGCGGCGAACCGGCACCGCTGCCGGCGCAGGAGCCGAATCAAAATCCCCGAGGACGATGTCGGGCGTCAGGCCGATGGCTTGCAGCGGCAGCCAGCCGCCGTCGGCGGCGATCAGCAGATCGCCCGGCGCCACAGGCAGGGTTTGCTCCGTCCAGGTGCCGGCGCCGACGATGAAGCAGCGGCCGTTCATGTGTTGCCCCACAAGGCCGATTCCCGTTCGGGCCGGTTGGGGCGGGCCAGCAGCCGCTGCAGCCCCTGCTGCGCGGACAGCCCCTGATAGCAAATGGCGTAGCATTGCTCGGTGATCGGCATCTCCACGCCGAGCGTCTGCGATACCTCGTATGCGGCCTTGACGGCGTGATAGCCCTCCACCGTGCCGACGTGCTGTACAGCCTGCTCGGCGGAGACGCCCTGGCCGATCAGGATGCCCGCCCGCCGGTTGCGGGAGTGCATACTGCCGCAGGTGACGATCAGGTCCCCCATGCCGGACAGGCCGGCGAAGGTGGCTTCCCGGGCGCCCATACGGATGCCCAGCCGGGCGATTTCGGCCAGGCCCCGGGTCATCAAAGCGGCTTTGGTATTGTCGCCGGCGTTCATGCCGTCGCAAATGCCGGCCGCCAGCGCGATGATATTCTTCAAAGCACCGCCCAGTTCCACACCGATCACGTCGTCATTGACGTAAATGCGGAACACGCGGCAGGAAAGGGTTTGCTGTACCTCTTCCGCCACGGCGGGATCGGTCGCGGCGCACACCACCGACGTGGGCACGAACCGCCCCACTTCTTCCGCATGGGAGGGGCCGGATAAAACCGCCACCCTGGCCTGCGGAAGCGTCTGCTGCAATACGACCGAAAGGCGCTCGTGCGTGGCGGGTTCCAACCCTTTGCCGGCGTTGACGACCGGTGTGCCGGGCCGCAGCAGCGCGGCCAGTTTGCGGGCGGTTTCCGCTACGGCGAAGGAGGGCACCGCCAGCACAACCAGATCGGCCTGTGCGGCGGGCGACAGATCATCGGTCAGCGAGATCGTGGGAGGGACCGGGATTCCGGGCAGCAGCTTTTTGTGCTCACCGTCCCGCAGGATGTGGTCAATCTCTTCCCGGAAGGGGGACCAAAGGGTGGTCTGGTGTCCGTAATGGTCGAACAGGACGGCCAATGCCGTACCCCAGCCGCAACCGGCCACAAAAATACGCGCCATGGTGCCGCTCATCCTTTCTTAGTGATTTTGTTTTCCGTCCCGTGCAGGATACGGGATATGTTGGAACGGTGCTTGACGATCAGAATCAGGCCGATCAGCAGCGCCATCAGGGTGCAGAACAGCAGTGCTTCCGTCGTCACGCGGTCCACCAGCCCGCGGAACAGCCCGGTCAGCACCGGAAGAATGCCGGCCGCGCAGATCGACCCGAGGGAGACCATCTTGCTGATATACAGTACGATGAAAAAGACCGACAGCGCCAGCAGGGCCACGCGCCAGTCGAGGATCAGCATCATGCCGAGCGTCGTCATGACCCCTTTGCCGCCGCGGAAGCCGAAATACAGCGGGAACAGATGGCCCAGCACACAGAACAGTCCGGCCAGATACTGCCCGATCAGCCGGGCTTCCATTTCCAATTCCGGCCGGCCGTCGATACAGGTTTGGGCCGCGGTGATCAGCACCAGCCCGCCGAGCAATACCGCCAGCAGGCTTTTGCCCAGGTCTCCGGCCGCGGTCAGGATGGCCGGCCACTTGCCGTAGGTGCGCAGTACGTTGGTAAAACCGGCGTTGCCGCTGCCGGAGGTGCGGATATCGGATTTGAACCACAGCCGGGATACGATAAGGGCCGTATTGAAGCTGCCCAGAAGGTACGCGCCCAGCGCGATCAACGGCAGTACCCAAAAGGTCTTGGCCCAGAAGGCGGCGGTAAACAGCATGCTTTTTCCTCCCCGATGATCAGGTGTCGCCCCGTTCCCGGACGATGAGACGGATAGGGGTTCCCTTCAGGCCGAAGGTTTCCCGCAGATGATTTTCCAAATACCGCTGATAGGAAAAGTGGAACAGCTCCGCTTTGTTGACGAAGCAGACGAAGGTGGGCGGCTTGACCGATACCTGCGTCATGAAATAGATCTTCAGGCGGCGGCCCTTGTCCGTCGGCGGCTGTACCCGGGCCGTGGCGGTGGCCAGCACGTCGTTGAGCGTGCCGGTCGAAATACGGGTCGCGTGCTGGGCGGCCACTTCCTTGATCAGTTCAAACAACGTTTCGACCCGTTGCCCGGTCTTGGCAGACAGGAAGATCATCGGCGCATAGGACATAAAACTGAAATGTTCTTCCAGGTCCCGGCGCATGGCATCCATCGTTTTATCATCTTTCTCGACGGCGTCCCATTTATTGACGACGATGATGCTGGCTTTGCCGTGCTCGTGGGCCAGACCGGCCACCTTGCTGTCCTGCTCGGTAAAGCCTTCGGTGCCGTCGATGAGGATCAGGCACACGTCGGCACGCTCGACCGCCATTTCGGCCCGCAGGACGCTGTATTTTTCCACGGCGTCGTCCACCCGGCTGCGGCGGCGCAGGCCGGCGGTGTCAATAAAGACGAAATGGCCGTGTTCGTTGCTGACGGGGGTGTCCAGCGCATCCCGCGTGGTGCCGGCTACGTCGGACACGATGGCGCGCGCCTCCCCCGTGACGCGGTTGACCAGGGAGGATTTGCCGGCGTTCGGTTTGCCGATGACGGCCACCCGGATGGCCTCCGGGTCTTCCTCCGGTTCCTCATCAGGCAGATGGGCGCACACGGCGTCGAGCAGGTCGCCCGTGCCGCTGCCGTGGACGGAGGAGACGGCGATCGGATCGCCCAGGCCGAGGGAGTAAAACTCGTAAAACGCGGCGGGAGGCTGGCCGGGCGCGTCGCATTTATTGACGCAGAGCACCACCGGTTTGCCGCTGCGGCGCAGCATGGCGGCTACGTCCCGGTCGCTGGCGGTCACGCCGACGGTTACGTCGGTCACCAGCAGGATCACCTGCGCCTGGTCAATGGCCAGCTGCGCCTGCTGCCGCATTTGTACAAGCATCAGGTCGTCGGAAAGCGGCTCGATGCCGCCGGTGTCGGCCAGCAGAAAGGTGCGGCCGCACCACTCGCACGGGGCGAAAATACGGTCGCGGGTCACGCCCGGCGTGTCCTTGACGATGGACAGGCGCTGCCCGATCAGTTTATTGAAAAGCGTGGATTTGCCCACGTTGGGGCGGCCGACGACGGCCACGACGGGTTTTGCCACGGGCGAACCTCCTTTTTATAACAAGAGAGCGTCAAGCAGGGCCTGTCCGCCGGGCGGTGTGACGTGGAGTACGACGCCCAGCTGTTGCTGCACCTGCGCGGGGGTGATGTCATCCAGAAACCGGTCTTTTTCATGCCGCAGCATTACGTCTGGGATGACGACGTGCTTCCGGCAGCGGCCTTTCAGGTGGCGGATCAGGTCCCGGCCGGTCACAAGGCCCGCCACTGTGACGGTGTGCCCGAAAAAGTCGTTGGGAACGGCGAGCACCTGCGCGTCGACAGCCGGCCACTTTTTTTCAGCGGCGGCCACCAGCTCCCGCAGCAGCGGGGCGGCGGCCTCCCCGGTCGCCAGCGTCAGCGGCGTGCCGGCCGGCGGGGTGTCGCAGGCTTCCAGCGCGGCGGTGAATTGCTGCCGCAGCAGCGCCAGCATGCCCACGCCGTTTTCCAGCTGCGGCATGTCTTCGTAAAACTCCGGCGGCGGCAGAGGCCGGCCTGCTTTGAGGTACCATTCGTCCGCGGGGAACACCACGCGGGTGCCCCGCTTCATCAACTGCGCCTCGCCGAAGGCCTCCACCAGGTCGATGACGGCGCCGGCTTCCTGCGCGGTAAAGGGGCGCAGCGCCGGCAGACCTTCCCGGTAGCGGGTGATGCCGACCGGCACCACGGCCACGCTTTCCACCGCGTCGCCGAGGGCAGCCAGGTCGGTCATCGAGCGGGCAAGTTCCTGCCCGTCGTTGATGCCGGGACACAGCACAAGCTGGCAGTCCAGCTTGATGCCGGCCGCCGCGAAGCGGGGCAGCAGGGACAGCCGCTCCCCGGCCCGCGGGTTGCCCATCATGCGGCAGCGCAGCTCCGGGTTGGTGGTGTGCACCGAGATGCGCAGCGGGCTGATATGCAGGTGCAGGATCCGTTCGACTTCCCGGTCGGTCAGGTTGGTCAGCGTGATATAGTTGCCCAGCAGGAAGGAAAGGCGGCTGTCGTCATCCTTGAAATACAGGCTTTGGCGCATGCCGGGCGGCAACTGGTCGACAAAACAGAAGATGCACTTGTTGCAGCAGCTGCGCTGCTTATCCATCAGATAGGTGGCAAACTCCAGGCCGGGGTCGGCCTGTTCGTCCTTGCGGAGCGTGAGCACGCACTTCTTTCCCTGCCGCTCGAGCACCAGCCGCAGCTGTTCATCCACGATATAATAGCGATAATCCAGCACGTCCAGCACGGGATGGCCGTTGACGGAGAGCAGCCGGTCGCCCGGACGGATATGTTTTCTGGCAGCCGGGCTGCCGGGTACGACGCCGGTAATGTCCGCTGGCACGGGCTCTCTCTCCTTTCCGCAAAAATAAAAGGTGCAACCCGACAGGTTACACCCTCTACTCTTTGGCGTGAGTCAACGGAAACCCGTCTTTTTCAGATTCAGGCATCCTTTTTAATCACTTGCTTGCCGTTGTAATAGCCGCAACTGGCACACAACCGGTGCGCGCGCTTGTATGCGCCGCACTGCGGGCATTTTACCAGAGCCGGAGCGTCGATTTTCCAGACGTTGGAACGTCTTTTGTCGCGGCGAGCTTTGGATTGTTTTCTCTTCGGTACCGCCATGGTCAGCACCTCCTATTTTTGGTTCATCCAATTTTTTAATATCTCTAAACGAGGGTCAATCGTTTGAGTACAACAGTGGCACGGCCCCTGATTCAGGTCCTGCCCGCACTGCGGACAAAGGCCTTTGCAATCCGGCCGGCAGAGGGTTTTGGACGGCAGGCGCAGGATCAGGTCGTCCCGGACGACCGCGTCGAGCGGAAGCTGAAACTGGTCCAGCAGCACCAGTTCTTCGTCCTCTCCGTCTTCGGCAGAGGTGATCAGCACATGCTCGATCCGCTGCCGGTACGGCTTGGAAACCGGTGCGGCGCAACGGTCGCACACGCCTTCCCATACGGTGTCGGCCGTGGCGCGCAGCGTCACGACGCCGGCGGCGTACGATACCTGCCCTTTGACCAGAACCGGATGAGGGAAGGGGCGGGTCCCGCTCCATTCCACGTCGGAAAAGTCCAATACGGCGTCCACGTCCACGACGTCTTTTTCGCCGAGAAACAGGGGCTTAAGCTGTAAAAGCATACGTCACCTCAACGGTCACTAAAATATTATATCTGCCGCACCGCGGTTTGTCAATACTTTTTTATTTGCAAACATAAAAGAATCGGCCGCCGGGTCCCGGCGGCCGCTGCAAACGGGATCAGATCTCCGTAGCGATCTGGGCAATACCGGCCGGCAGTTCCGCCTTGTCCGCGGAAATGGACAGCACCACGTTGATGGAATTGTGATGCGCCAGCAGGTCCAGCCGCCGGATGAAGCGCTCCAGCCCGTCCAGGTCCTGGCCGCCGATTTTGCGCACGGCGTCCACAAAAATATCGGTGATATCGTAGTTGCCGGCGCACATACCGGCCAAAAACCCGTACAGGGAATCAAAGTCCGCGATGGCATATTCTTCCGCGACCGCCAGCCGGGCCTTATGGGTGACGTTGTATGTTAATTCGCTGGACTTCTCGACGAAAACGACGTTCCCCTTGCTCTGCTCAGTCGCCAGATTGCACATGTCGACCAGTTTTTTTGTTTTGCCGGAGCCCTTTTTACCGGTGATCAAAGTAATCATGTTTGCCATCCTCCATCTTATATTACAACCGCGCGGGGCGGTCGTTGACGATCCGTTACAGCCGCTGCTCCAACGCAGCGCGCCGGTCTTCGTAGCCGGGTTTGCCCAACAGCGCGAACATATTCTTTTTATATCCCTCCACGCCGGGCTGGTCAAACGGGTTGACCCCCAGCATGTATCCGGACACGGCGCAGGCTTTTTCGAAGAAATAGATCAGGTACCCCAGTTCCTGCTCGCAGACCCGGTCGACCGAAAGCACCAGCGTGGGGGTGCCGCCGTCGGCGTGGGCCAGGACGGTACCCTGGAATGCCTTGCGGTTGATCTCGCTGAGCGTTTTGCCGGCCAGAAAGTTCAGGCCGTCGCCGTTGTCGGCGTCGGGCGCGACGGTGATCTCCCGCTGCGCGGGGCCGAGCAGGACAGCCGTTTCAAACAGCAGGTTGGTCCCGTCCTGCACGAACTGGCCGAGCGAGTGCAGGTCGGTCGAGAAGATGACCGAGGCGGGGAACAGGCCCTTGCCGTCCTTGCCTTCGCTTTCGCCGTACAGCTGCTTCCACCACTCGGACATCATGGCCCAGCGGGGTTCGTAAGCGGCCATCAGTTCCACGGCGCGGCCTTTGCGCAGCAGGATGTTGCGGGCCGCGGCGTACCGGTAGCAGTCGTTCTTCGTCAGGTCAGGCTCCTGCAGCGCCTGCATGGCCTGCGCGGCGCCGGCCAGCAGCGCGTCGATATCGCATCCGGCCGCGGCGATCGGCAGCAGGCCGACCGGCGTGAGGACCGAGTAGCGGCCGCCGATGTTGTCCGGCACGACAAAGGTTTCATACCCTTCGCGGTCGGCCAGTTGTTTGAGGGTACCGCGGCTGCGGTCGGTCGTCACAAAGATGCGGCGCGCCGCCTCTTCCCGGCCGACGGTTTTTTCAAGATAAGCGCGCAGCACGCGGAAGGCGATGGCCGGCTCCGTCGTCGTGCCGGATTTGGAGATGACGTTCAGGCACACCCGCTTGCCCTCGCACAAGGCGAGCACCTCGCTCAGGGCGTCGGCGCTCAGGCTGTTGCCGGCAAAATAAATCTCCGGCCCGCCGGCGCGCAGGGAATTATACAGCGGGGAACGCAAAAACTCGATCACGGCGCGCGCGCCGAGGTAGGAACCGCCGATACCGATGACGACCAGCACGTCCGCCGTGTCGCGGATGCGGGCGGCCGCCGCTTTGATGCGGGCGACCTCCTCCCGGTCATAATCGGCCGGCCAGGTCAGCCAGCCGAGAAAATCGCTGCCGGCGCCGGTGCCGTCGTGCAGTTGGCGGTGCGCCGCCGTGACCAGCGGCTGCATGGCCGCCCACTCGTGCGGGCGGATAAAATCTTTTATATAATCAACTGATAAAGAAACGGCCATGAAAAGAACACACCCTTTATTTGTCTTCGCTTTCATTTTACAATACTTCCGGGCAAAATGCAACCGATAGAAATAAATAATTTGTAAATTTGCCGTATCAGGTCACCAATGACAGCCAGAGCCGGCACAGCGCCGCGCCGAAGGTCAGCCGGGGCACGCTGCGGGCCGCCCGGACGGGCACCTTGCCGCAGACTTCGCCGTCGACCGAGAAGGTGACTTCACCCAGAACCTGACCGGCCGCCACCGGGGCTTCCACATCCTGACACAGCGTGACGGCGCGGGTCACGCGCGCGTCGGCGCCCTTGGGCAGCAGGATGGGCGCAGCCGCGTCGGCCAGCGGCTGCACCGTTTCTTCCGCACCGTGCAGCACGGGTATCGGTTCCAGCGGCAAGTCGTCGGTCTGCGGCCGGTACAGCATGTAGTTGGCAAAGCCGTAATCCAGCAACTGCCGGGCGCCGTCAAACCGGTCGGCCGTGGTGGCGCAGCCCAGTACCACCGCCGCCAGCGACAAATCCCCCCGGGTCGCGGTCGCTGCCAGGCAATGGCCCGCCGCCCCGGTGGTGCCGGTCTTCAGGCCGGTGGTGCCGGGGTAATGACGCACCAGCTTGTTGGTGTTGACCAGCTGGGATTCCCCGCCGCGCAGGGTATCCATCCAGATGGTGGTATAGCGGACGATATCCGGGTGCTGCATCAACTCGCGCGCCATCACGGCCACGTCCCGCGCACAGGAGTAGCCTTCGTCGTTCAGGCCGCTGCAATCGAGAAACAGCGTGTCGTGCATGCCCAGCTGCACCGCCCGCAGGTTCATCTGCCGTACGAACTCGTCGATGGTGCCGCACAGATGCTCGGCCATAGCGGCGCAGGCGTCGTTGGCGGAGACGACGGCGATGGCTTTGAGCAGATCGTCCGCCGTCATGGTTTCGCCCTCCTCCAGCCAGATCTGCGAGCCGCCCATCGAGGCGGCCGTGGCTGAGCAGGTGACCGGCTCGTCATAGCTCAGGCGGCCGGCGTCGATCGCCTCCATGATCAGCAGCAGCGTCATGATTTTGGTCACCGAGGCGATGGGCACCTGCTGCCGGGCGTCCTGCTCAAACAGAATCTGTCCGGTGGCAAGGTCCATCAGCACGGCGCCCTTGGCCTTGGGGTGCAGCGCGGCGCCGGCGGGTACGGCGGCCAGCGGTTCCCATACGGCGGCGTCCTCTTCCAGCAGTTCCAGGGCCGACGCCCCGTCGCTTTCGTCGGCGATCTGCCGGGGCGCCGCCGCCGCCCGAAAACCGCACAGCAGCAGGCAGCACAGCCAGGCGATCAGCTTGCGGAAAATCTTTTTCATACAAAACCCTCCTTTTCGTCACAGTATATGCGCCGGCGCCGCGCCGGTATGTCGAAAAGGGCCGCTTGCTTTTCGACGGCCGGAAGCGTATAATAAAGATGCTTTCAGAAGATACTTTTCGGGAAGAGGTTTTGAACAATGTCCGAACAACCGATGACGCTGGTGATCATGGCCGCCGGCATGGGCAGCCGTTTCGGCGGGATGAAGCAGACGGCCGGCGTAGGCCCGCACGGAGAGGTACTGCTGGAATACGCCGTATACGACGCCCGGCTGGCCGGTTTTGAAAAGGTAATTTTTATTATCAAAGAAGAGATGGAGCAGCTCTTCCGGCAAACGGCGGGCGCGCGGGTCGGTGCGCTGCTGCCGGCGGAGTATGTGTTTCAGAGGAACGACGACCTGCCGGCGGGGTTTGCCGTGCCGCAGGGGCGCGTCAAGCCGTGGGGCACGGCGCACGCGGTGTACGCCTGCCGGGGCCGTATCCCCGGGCCGTTTGCCGTCATCAACGCCGACGACTTCTACGGGCGGGACAGCTTCCGGCAGCTGGCGGCTTTTCTGCGTCAGCCGGCGCAGGAGGGCCCGCGCCGTTTCGCCATGGTGGGCTACCGCCTGCAAAACACCCTGACCGAGAACGGCTCGGTCTCCCGCGGGGTGTGCCGTACCGGCCGGGACGGCCGGCTGCTATCGCTGACCGAGCGTACCTGCATCGTCAAGCGGGCCGACGGCCCGGCCTACACCGAGGACGGCGGTGCGACCTATACGCCCCTGCCGGAGGATACGCTGGTGTCGATGAACTGCTGGGGTTTTCCGGCCGGGACGGCCGAGGCGTTCGCCCCGTATTTCGAGACTTTTCTGCGGCAGATGCAGGATCCGCTGAAAAGCGAGTGGTACCTGCCGGCGGTGGTGTCCGCCCTGGTGGAGGACGGCCGGGCGCAGGTGCAGGTGCTGCCGACAAGCGCCCGCTGGTACGGTATGACCTACGCGGCCGACCGCCAAACGGTGGAGCAGGCGCTGGCGGCCATGACGGCGGCCGGCGTGTATCCCGCACCGCTGTTGTGAAAATAAAAGAACAGTTTCCTCTTTTTTCATTGACAGCCTTCTGTTAAATATGGTATAAAAAAATCAGAAGAAGTCTTTTGATTTTTATGAGGATTTCTCAAAATGAAAACAGGAGGATACATGATCATGAAAAAACTTGCCTTGGTATTGCTGATGGCTCTGTCCGTTATGCTGCTCGCGCTGCCGGCTTCGGCGGCGGACGTGGCGCTGTCGGCGACGCAGGATGCGTCTTTGACCGGCAACGGCGGCTGGGGGTTTGCAAGCCCCACCGCGGAGATCACCGCTGTCGAAGGCGGCTTGCAGATTTACAACCCGAACGATGAAGCGGAAATCCGGGTCGTCTGGGCCTATCCGGGCACGGTGCAGGCAAACCTGCCGTATTTCAACTATACGCTGGAAGGCACCCTTTCCCGTATGCTGTTTTCCAAGAACCTGACGATGGCTGACGCGCAGACGATCGACCTGGGCGCCGAATATCTGGCGGCCGGCACCCACAGCATCAACACCAACGAGATCGGCACTGATCTGCCGGATCCCATCAGTTATTACTTTATCGCGATTGAAGTCTCTGCCGGGCAGACGGTTGTGCTGAAAGGCGCGATCGCTGCGGAGGCTGTCGACACCACGGGCGGCGACACCACGGGCGGCGATACCACCGGCGGCGACACCACGGGCGGCGATACCACCGGCGGCGATACCAACACCGACACCGGCGTCGAACTGCCGCTGGCTCTGGTTTCCTTCACGGCGCTGGCCGCTGCCGGCGTGCTGGTCTTCTCCCGCAAAAAATAAGGGTCCCTTTATCCCTTGTCCGGGCGCGTGATTCACGCGCCCGGATCCTTTTTTTTCATCGCCGGCGGCGCGTTTTTTTGGATCTGTTTGGTCCTGATTATCACAAAAGTACCACTTTTTTACTTAAAGTTGTGCAGTTTTCATGTTTGTTGCTATAATTTTTGCTTGCATACGCCATTGATGTGTGTTATATTGAGTACAAGGGAAGTACCCTATTGACAAAAGTTTTACAGGAGGAAAAAATCATGAAAAAGTCCATCGCAATCATCTTGGCGTTGGCTTTTGTGCTGACCTGCACAATGGCCGTTTCCGTGTCCGCTGATGCGGCGGTTGACGTTGCGAAAGCCACGCCCACCATCGACGGTAAAATCAGTACCGGCGAATGGGACGGCAGCACGTGGATCACGCTGGACGCCGCCACCTATCAAACTGCCGCCGGTGCCGACGGCAGCGGCTGGGTGAACCATCAGCCGGCTGCGGACGATCAGTTCTCGTGCGCGATCGCGCTGCGCGTCGACGAAAACAACCTGTACATCGTCGAGAAGAGAGAGAACGACGCTTACTTCATCTTTGGCGATACTGCCGGCGTAGCTTTCTTCTATGACGGCAACGGCATCTGCCTGGTGAAGAACGGCACTCTGGGCCCGGTCATCTCCTGCCTGGCCAAAGGCAAAACCGTAGAGACTCCGCGCATCGATATCGGCGGCAAGCAGGATATCGCGGGCGTTGAGGCGAAGGCCACCTTCACCGACACCGGTTACGTCCTCGAGATCGCGATCCCGTGGTCCGAGCTGGGCGGCGTCACGCTGGCTGACTTTGAAGCCGGCATCGTTGGGGTTACGTATTATGTCGTCAACATCTTTGACGAGGCGTATGCCAGCACCCCCGAAGATGCCACCGCTTGGGCGCAGTACAGCTATCAGCTGCAGTACAAGGGCGTTGGCGCCTGGGCTCAGTCTCCGGCCATCGCGGTCGTGGACGCTCCTGCCAACCCCGGCAACACCGGCGCTGACACCGGCGCTGAGAGCGCTGTGGCCGTTGCGGCCGGCGCTGTCATCGCGGCTGCGGCTCTGGTCGTGCTGACCAAGAAGAAATAATCCTTCCCTTTTACGAGGAAAACGGCGCGGATTCCGCGCCGTTTTTCTTTTTTTGCCGGCGGCGTGTGCCGCCGGACGGGACCCGGCCCGGCCGGGTCTTTTTTTGATGCCCGTCTCATACATATAAAGCGTATATCGTTCAGAAAGGCGGGATTTGTTTGAAGTCATCCGCGCTGCCCGCACAATGGCGGGCGCAAATGGAAAAATACCGGCAGGAGATGCTGGCCATGCAAGCCGCCGCGCCGGACCGGGAAACGGCCGCGCCGCCCGCCCCGCCGCCTCCGGTTTTGTCGCCGGATCCGCTGCCGGCGGCCGAGCCGGCACCGGCGGAAGGTCCGCCCTGCGCGGCCGACGGGGAAGGAACCGGCGGATTGCAGGTGCGTGCGTTTACGGCCGACGGCGCCTTCCCGGTAGAGGGGGCGACGGTGCGCGTATACGCCCGGCAAACGCCGCAGCCGGCGCTGTGCTATTTGTTGCAGACCGACCGCGACGGCCTGACCCCGACGGTGCGGCTGCCGGGCATCCCTCTGCAGGACACGCAGGCACCCGGGCGTACCGAAGGCGAGCGGCTGTATGAGGTGTGGACCGAAAAAGAGGGCTATTACAGCGTGCAGCACCGGCAGATCGCGGTGTACAACGATACCGTGACCCGCCAGCCGGTCCGGATGATCCCGCTGCCGGACGACCGGGAGAGCGCGCCGCCGCAGATCTTTACGGCCGACCGGCCGGACCTGTAAGGAGGAAAAGATATGACCAGGGAACCGTACGTCCCGCGGGAGATCACGGTGCATCTCGGCGCGCCGGGCACGGACGCGCCCAACGTGCGCGTGCCGTTTGCGGAGTATATCAAAAACGTTGCTTCCAGCGAGATCTATCCCACGTGGCCGGAGCAGGCGCTGCGGGCCAACATCTACGCGCAGATCAGTTTTGCGCTCAACCGCGTGTTTACCGAGTGGTACCGCAACCAGGGCTATCCGTTCGACATCACCAACTCCACCCGGTACGACCAGGCGTACGTGCCCGGGCGCAACGTGTACGACAACGTTTCGCTGCTGGTGGACGATCTGTTTACCGACTACGTGCGCAAGGCCGGGCACGTCGAGCCCTACTTTACCCAATACTGCAACGGCACGACCACCCGGTGCGACGGCCTGTCGCAATGGGGCACGGTGGAGGACGCCCGGCAAGGCCTGGATGCGTATGAAATATTGCAAAAATATTACGGCGACGATATCGAGATCGTTCGCAACACACCGGTGCGCAGCGTGACGCCTTCCTATCCCGGGATGCCGCTGCGGATGGGTGACGCGGGCAACGACGTGCGCGTCAAACAGGTGCAGCTCAACCGCATTTCCGCCAATTATCCGGGCATCCCCAAAATTGCGCAGCCGGACGGAGTCTTCGGGCAGGAGACCGAGGACGCGGTACGGGCGTTTCAGGAGATATTCGGGCTCGCGGAGGACGGCATCATCGGCCGGGCCACATGGTACGAGATCGCCGAGGTGTTCGTGGCGGTCAAAGGGCTGGCGGAACTGGAATCCGAGGGGCTGCGGTATGAGGAGATCGCGCACCAGTACCCCGACCTGCTGCGGCAGGGGGACACCGGCGTGCCGGTGCAGGCGTTCCAGTATTATCTGGCGGTGCTCGGGCGGTTCTACGAAAGTATCCCCGAAATCGAGGCGGACGGCATCTTCGGCAACGCCACCCGTGAGGCGGTGCTGGCGGCTCAGCGGGAGTTCGGCCTGCGGGAGGACGGCATCGTCGGCCGGGAAACGTGGCAGGCGGTGTACAGCGCCTACCGCGGCGTGCTGCAGGCAATCGATCCGTCGTCGGCGGTGGTCGACCTGTTCCCCGGCACGGTGCTGCGCATCGGTTCGCAAGGGGCGGCTGTCAGCCGGATCCAGCAGTATCTCAACGGGCTTTCACAGGTGTATTCCGAGATCCCCGAGGTGCCGGTGACCGGCCGGTTCGGCGTACAGACGCAGAAGGCGGTCACGGCGTTTCAGCAGTTGTTCGGGCTGGAGGAGAACGGAATCGTCGGGCCGATCGTCTGGGCGGAGATCGTCACGCAGTATGAGACCTTGCAGGGAGGCATGCAGCGGCGGGAGGAACAGTATCCCGGTTATCCGCTGACGAGGGAGGAAACGGCATGAAGCGGGAGCAGAACAAACGGGACGTGCGGCAAGTGCAGCAATATCTGCGCCGCGCCTCGCAGGCGGACGACAGGATCCCCGGCATCGGCGTCGACGGCATCTTCGGGCCCGAAACGGAGGCGGCGGTGCGGGCGTTTCAGCGGGCGTACCGGCTGCCGGATACCGGGGTCGTGGACCGCATCACCTGGCAGGCGCTGGCGGAGGTGGATGCCGCGATCCGCGAGTATCACAGGCCGGCTGTCGGGCCGGCGCTGCTGCGCGGCGGGGAGGAATCCGTCGGGCCCGAGACGCAGGATGAGCGGGTATGGATCGTGCAGGCGGTGCTTCACCGGCTGCACCGGGACGGCGTGATCGCGCAGCCGGTGGAGATGACCGGCCGGTTCGATTCTGCCACCGAACAGGCGGTGCGGCAGATCCAGCGCATGGCGCTGCTGCCGGTGACCGGCGCGGTCGACCGGCCGACCTGGCAGGCCGCCGTGCAGCTGTACCGGAGCGAATAAAGGGGAGGAAAAGCGGATGCCGAAGGGAGGCTTCCTGAAAAACGCGGCTATCCTGACGGTAACGGCTTTGGTGCTGCGGCTGCTGGGCATGGTGCTGCGCATTTATCTGTCCGACAAGCTGGGCGCCGAGGGGATGGGGCTGTATCAGCTGATCCTGTCGGTGTACGCGCTGCTGTCGGTGGCGGCCGCCTCCGGCATCTGTACGGCGGTGACGCGGCTGTGCGCCGAAAAACTGGCGACCGGCCGCGAAAAGGGCGCCGTGGCCGTGCTGCGGCGGGCGCTGCTGCTCAATTTCGCGGCGGGGATGCTGGCGGCCGCCGCCGCGTTTTTCGGCGCCGGGTGGATCGCGCAGGTGTGGCTGCATGATCTGCGGGCGGTGCCGGCGCTGCGGGCGCTGGCCGGCAGCCTGCCGTGTATGGGCATCAGCGCCTGCCTGCGCGGGTATTTTATGGCGCTGCGGCGGGCCGCGGTGCCTTCCCGTACCCAGCTGGCCGAGCAGGCGGTGCGCATCGGGTTCATCTTCTGGCTGCTGCCCCGCTTGCTGCCGTACGGGACGGCCCGCGCCTGCGCCGGCATTTTCTGGGGCGATACCGTGGCCGAGGCGGCCGCCTGCCTGCTGCTGTGCCTGCATACCCGCCGGGTGACCCGCCGGCAGACGCAGGGAGCGGCGGAAAAAAAGGGGCTGGTCCGGCAGATCGGAGGGATTGCCCTGCCCATCACCGGCGGGCGGCTGCTGCACACCGCCCTGCGCACGGTGGAGAACCTGATGGCTCCCTCCTGCCTGCAACGGTACGGCGGCACGCGGGAGCAGGCGCTGGCCGCCTTCGGAGCACTGAAAGGCATGGCGCTGCCGCTGTTGTTCTTTCCGTCCTCCTTCCTGACGGCGCTGTCCACCATGCTGCTGCCGGAGGTGTCGGCCGCGGCTGCGCTGGGACACCGGGAAACGGTGCGGCAGATCACCATGCGTACCATCCGGATCACGCTGCTGGCGTCCATCCTGCTGGGCAGTATCTTTTACGCCGGCGCCGAAGCCTGGGGACAGGCGCTGTACCACAGCGCGCAGGTGGGCTTTTACGTCCGCGTACTGGCTCCGCTGCTGCCGGTGATGTACCTGGAATGTGTGGTGGACGGCATGCTCAAAGGGCTCGGCCAGCAGGTGGCTTCGCTGCGGTACAGCGTGACGGATTCGGCCCTGCGGATCGGCCTGATCCTGCTGCTGGTGCCGCGCATGGGCATGAAGGGCTTTTTGCTGATCATGCTGGTGAGCAACCTGATGACGTCGCTGCTCAACGTCGGGCGGCTGCTGCAGGTCACACAGGTGTCGCTGCGGGTGGGGCGATGGATCGCCGTGCCGTTTGCGGCCGCGGCGTGCGCGGCGCTGGCAGGGCAGTTCGTCTGTCGTCTTTTGCCGTCGGCACCGTGGGGGCAGGCGCTTGGCAGCGCCGCCGTCGTGGCGGCGGTGTATCTGCCCCTGGTGTGGCTGACCGGCAGCCTGGAACGGGACCTGATCACGGCGCCGCGGCGGGTGTATGCGGAACCGTGAAACAGCACAAGGACCGACGCGACGCGTCGGTCCTTGCGCTTGAAAAAACCGGTGAAAAAAAGAGGCCCCGGCGTATGCCGGGAGCCTCCCAAAAATATAAGCCGGATGGTTACAAGCCTAAAAGTTGCTTTTTCTTTACGTCGTATTCTTCCTGCGTAATGATTCCGTCGTCAAGCAACTGTTTGTATTTACGAAGTTCGTTAGGGACGTCAACAGAACTTGTCTGCGGTTGTTCGTATTTAACGAAGACCGTTTGTGTTTCTGCAGCCGGTTTTACGGGATTATATTCTTTGCCGGCTTTCAGCGCCTCCACGCACTCCTTAACGTCCACAGCGTTCATCAGGTTTTTAATCACACACCTTAAGCTTAAGCCAGAGTCACTTACGCCATCATAGTCAATGGTTAACTTCTGTCCGTCCAGTCGAATGGTCCGGATATCGGAAAAAAGGATCTTATAATGCAACGGTTTTTTGCGTGGCAGTATGTATTCCAAGCCGTTTTCATATATTAACAGTTTAGATGCCAGTATTGCGTTCTTCTCTTTAATCCCAATTCGTATAGAAAAAGGCAAATAAAAAAACGACATCAAGCAAACAATAAAACCAATGATGGTAATGCGGACGTCAGTTTCAAATTGATCTTTCAGAGACATCAACTGTATTCCCCATACTATAAAAAAGAAGAAGGCAAGAATACCCGCAATGATAAACAGTGCCATAGACGGCGCGCTGAACGTCCCTTTTAAGATGATATCTTTGCCGTCAAACCTTGCCTTGTTGTTGGCTGTACTCAACCTTTTCTCGCGTGCTTTTTTAATAACGCTCCCTAAAACAGTACCAAGTACCAGGGAAATGATTATTGGGATAATAGTCATAATAATAGTGCTTGGATCCATACTTTCACCGTCCTGACTCGTTAAATGGTTGTGTGTTCGTATGACTTGAACGTCTGCTTTCACGCTTTATATTATAAAATTGTAAAATGCTTTTTGTCAAGTCGTTTTTGCCGTTTTATGCGATATGATATACGGCTTGCGCCGCATGATATATTGCACTTTCGTCGCAACATGATATGATATCCGTTCCTTCATACGCCGCAGGCGCGTATCATATCCGCAGGGTATATCATATGTCGAAAGCATATATCACCCGTTCCGGCAGGAACGGATATCATTGAAAAAGCCGTTCCGATAGGAACGGCTTTTTCTGGAGCTGGTGGACGGATTCGATTCTCGCCTGCGGGCTCGGCCTTGTCGTCACAAGCTGCGCAACGCGCGTTTCCGCGTAACCGCGAAAACTTGCTTGCTCCGCTGCTCCTCCTCTCCCCGAAAAGGCACGCCTTTTCGGGGGCCCCGTAAAAGCTGACGGTCCCCCGGACCATCATTTACTCCCGCGAGCCCTTCAAATCCTGTCTTCTACTTACCCAACAGAACAGGCAGGGCTGAGCCCTGCCTGTTCTGTTTGTGATTAACGCTCGAATATACAAAACGGGGCGAATTGATGAAAAAGCAAACAATTCAGTTGCTCCCTTGCTCCACTTGAGCGATCTCATCTTTTGACGCTTCTTTCAGCGAATATGTGTCAAAGGCCGCTTCCTTTGGCAGTTGTATTTCAATTCTGTCTATCTTCTGCAACCGGCATTCTCCGTATCCCATGGAAACTTCAAAGACGTGTCCTCCCAGTTTCCTGTCCTCTGACACAAAATGCAAATGCCAACCGGCGGCATTGATACCGTCCATATAATCAGGATAATAGACACAGATCAGCGTTCCGTAAAGATGCTCAAAGTAAAAGTCCTTCTGCGTTTTGGAAAGAATATCCTTCAAAGAAACATGCTGTGAGTAGTAGGCGGCTCCTGCCCGTGCGTGTATTACGTCAAACCATCCGTCTATTCTTGCAATATGGATGCTGTTAAGGCCAAACCATTCTTCTATTCTTACGGTCAGTTCTGTCTTTATGGCGTCAATATCCTGTTTTTCTTCTATTTTAAATGTTCTGCCGTTTTCGAGAAAACTGGCAACAGCAAAAGGAACACCGGCTCCTCCATCCGCACGGACGATTTGTCCGTCTTGCTTTGCCTGATAACACACGCCGTCTACGACGATCATTTCACCGTCTACGCCTGCAAAAGTACCCAGTCCTGTATCACCATGCTCCAACAGCTCCTGTGCTGTGACGACCGGCCTCGTGTACCCAAGTGCTAATGCCTGCAATGTGGAAACCTGATATATTTTGCTTGATGCCATTGGATTCTCCCCCATTATTCTGAAATAGGACTATGTGTTTTGCCATATAAAGATCAAAACGATATGTCTATATTCATTATATCATATAACCAAAAAAAAGAAAAGTCCTGAGAGTCAGGACTTTTAATATTCGTGGCGAAGCCACACCGCACTTGTTCACTATTACTTGTTAGTTCAAGTCCTGCTGGTGGAGTGGGGTATTATAGGAATAAAGATTTGAGACTGCTTTTTGGTCGTTTTTCTTATCTCGATGGTTCAAGTCCTGCTTCCACACTTTTTAGCCCGATTTTTTGCATATATTCCGAGCAGAAAAATGAGCTGTAAAAATGACGAAAGTCCTTGATTTCTCAAGGACTTTCGCACTTTTTGCCTTTTCAGGCGATAATCATGGAGCTGGTGGACGGATTCGAACCCCCGACCTGCTGATTACAAATCAGCTGCTCTACCGGCTGAGCTACACCAGCAAGAGAACGGAAAACATTATAACACAGGGCCTTGCTTTCGTCAAGAGCGCTTTTCAGAGGATGCGCCGGGCGCTTCGTTTTTTTATTTATAGAGCGGGGTCTTGTAAAATCAACCGGAACGTGCTATACTTATCTATATATTTTTGCTTATCCGGAGAGTGACTGTTATGGAATGTACGCACGATTGCAGCACCTGCTCGCAAAAGTGTGCGGACCGCGTGCAGGATCTGCACAAGCCGCTGCACGAGTTGAGTAAAGTAAAAAAAGTGATCGGTATCGTCAGCGGCAAGGGCGGCGTCGGCAAATCGCTGGTGACGTCTCTGCTGGCGGTGGAGATGCAGCGCCGCGGGTATCAGGCCGCCGTGCTGGACGCGGACGTGACCGGTCCCTCCATCCCGCGGGCCTTCGGCCTGCATGAGCGCGCCACCGGCACCGATACCGCTTTGTTCCCGGTTTGCAGCAAAACCGGTATTCAGATCATGTCGGTCAACCTGCTGCTGGAGCACGAGACCGATCCGGTCGTCTGGCGCGGCCCGGTGATCGCCGGGACGGTGACCCAGTTCTGGACCGACGTGATCTGGAAAGACGTCGACTATATGTTCGTGGATATGCCTCCCGGGACC
>JAFWVC010000001.1 GCA_017518415.1 Clostridia bacterium | reverse complement strand
TGAAGAACTGGCTGCCGTTGGTGCGGGGCCCGGCGTTGGCCATCGACAGCGCGCCGCGGAAATGGCGCAGGTCCAGGTTGAACTCGTCCTCAAACGGAGCGCCCCAGATACTCTCTCCGCCCCGGCCGGTGCCGGTCGGGTCGCCGCCCTGGATCATAAAGCCGTCGATCACGCGGTGAAAGATCAGCCCGTCGTAATAGCCGTTTTTGGCGTGGGTCACAAAGTTTTCCACCGCTTTGGGCGCTTTTTCGGCAAACAGGCGGACCCGCACGTCGCCGTAATTGGTATGCAGGCAGGCGACCGTTTCGCCCGGGAGTGGTCTGTCCAATTGATTCATGATTCTTCTCCTTTTAATACGCTTTACCCCACAGCACCATGTACTTGGCGGGTTTGCCGCAGCATACACAGGTGTCGCTCAGGTGCTCCTGATGCAGCGGAATGCAGCGGGAACCGACGCCGGTCTTTTCCTTCACGGCGTCTTCACACGCTTCGTCCCCGCACCACATGGCCTTGACAAAGCCGTCGCCCTTCTCCTCCAAAGCACGGGTGATCTGGTCCAGCTCGGTGCAGATATAAGTGCGGCGCTCACGGTTTTCCAGCGCTTTCTGATACAGGCCGTCCCGCACCTGCTGCAGTTTTTTGCGCACCGCCTGCTCCAGGTCGTCCAGCGCGACGGCGGTTTTTTCGCGGTTGTGACGGGTCACCAGCACGCACTGGCCCTGCTCGATATCCTTCGGGCCGATCTCGACGCGCACCGGCACGCCCTTCATCTCATACTCGCTGAACTTCCAGCCGGCGCTGTTATCGCTGTCGTCCAACTTGACGCGGATGCCGGCGGCCAGCAGCCGTACCCGCAGCTCCCGCGCTTTTTCCAGCACACCGGGTTTATGCTGCGCAATCGGCAGGATGACGGCCTGGATCGGCGCGACAGCCGGCGGCAGTACCAACCCGTTGTCGTCCCCGTGAGTCATGATGATGGCGCCGATCAGGCGGGTGGTCATGCCCCAGGAGGTCTGGTGCGGATAGCGGCGGGCATTGTCTTTATCGGTAAACTGGATGTCGAACGCTTTGGCGAACCCGTCCCCGAAATAATGGGAGGTACCGGCCTGCAATGCCTTGCCGTCGTGCATCAGCGCCTCGATGGCGTAGGTGGCCACCGCGCCGGCAAACTTGTCGCTTTCGGTCTTGCGGCCGCGTACAACCGGAATGGCCAGCTCCTGCTCGCAGAAGTCGGCGTACAGGTTGAGCATCTGCTCCGTCTCCTCCACAGCCTCCTGCGCGGTGGCGTGAATGGTATGCCCCTCCTGCCAGAGGAACTCGCGCGAGCGCAGGAACGGCCGGGTCGTCTTTTCCCAGCGTACCACGCTGACCCACTGGTTGTATTTTTTCGGCAGGTCACGGTAGGAGTGGACGATATTGGCATAATGCTCGCAGAACAGCGTTTCGCTCGTGGGACGCACGCACAGGCGCTCTTCCAGTTCCTCGCTGCCGCCGTGGGTCACCCACGCCACCTCGGGCGCAAAGCCTTCCACGTGTTCTTTTTCTTTATTCAGCAGGCTTTCCGGGATGAACATCGGCATACAGACGTTTTCATGCCCGGTCTGTTTGAAACGGGTATCCAGCAGATGCTGTATGTTCTCCCAGATGGCGTAGGCGTACGGGCGGATGACCATACACCCCTTGACGCTGGTATATTCGATCAGTTCTGCTTTTTTGACGATATCGGTGTACCACTTGGCAAAATCCTGATCCATGGAAGTGATCTCTTCCACCAATTTCTTCTGATCAGCCATAATCCGGTTCCTTTCGCAGTAAAATATTTTCCAAATATATAGTATACCGCGACGGTATGCAAATTTCAACCGGTTATTGCGTTTATTT
The DNA here is from genome assembly GCA_017518415.1 of Clostridia bacterium. Lineage (GTDB taxonomy): Bacteria > Bacillota > Clostridia > Oscillospirales > Acutalibacteraceae > RGIG6098. The sequence continues at coordinate 9,599 of JAFWVC010000001.1, read as the reverse complement.
TTATTTTTTATATAAGCTTTCCGGTAAAAAAGTTCTTGTCAGCGGGCGTTTTTTGCGATATACTGAAAGACGACGTGATATTCCACGCGTTGTTTGACCCGGGCAGGGGGTGTCGTGCATGCGGTTGGACGGGTTTTACGGCAACGATACGGTAAAACGGCTGTTGGCCGGTACGGCCGACGCATCCCGCTTTGCCCACGCCTTCCTGATCGAAGGCCCCGTCGGCAGCGGGCGGCGCACGCTGGCCGGGCTGTTGGCACAGGCCGCCGTCTGCACCGGCGAAGGTGAAAAGCCCTGCGGGCATTGTCCCGGCTGCCGCAAGGCCGCTGCCGGCGCCCATCCGGACGTCACGCGGCTCTCCCGGCAGGAAGACGACAAAGCCTTCGCGGTCGACAACATCCGGGCCCTGCGCCAAAAAGCCTTCGTGCTGCCGAACGAGGCGCCGCGCCAGGTGTTTATTTTGGCTGACGTACAGCAGATGCAGGAGGCCGCACAGAACGCCCTGCTCAAGATATTGGAGGAGCCGCCCGCCACGGCGGTCTGGATCCTCACGTGCGAAAACCGGGCGCAGGTCCTGCCGACGGTGCTGTCCCGTGTGACGGTACTGCCGCTGGGCGGCGTACCGGTCGATCAGGCGGTACAGGCGCTGCAAGCCTGTTTTCCCGGCCGGCCCGTGCAGGAGCTGCGGCAGGCAGCCGAATTGTTCGGCGGCGTGATCGGGCAGGCCAAACAAAGCCTGGAAGGCGGCGGCACCAAAAAGGTCTTCGACGCGGTACAGGCTGTAGCGGCCGGATTGCTGGCCCGGGATGATTTTGCCCTGGTCAAGGCGGCCGGCGCTTTCGAAAAAGACAAGGATACTCTGCGCGGCGTACTGACGGTGCTGCCCCGCCTGCTGCGGGACGCACTGGCGCTGCGCTTCGGGTGTGAAACGCTGCTCTCCCCCTTCCCGGAAACGGCGCGGCAATTGGCTGCCCGCCTGACGCGAGAACAGCTGACGGCCCTGCTGACACAGGTCGAACGGTTGCAGGCCGACCTGGAAGGATATATGAACCACGCATTATTGTTGTCCGTCTTTTGTCTCCGGCTGCGGCAGGCGGCCGGCCATGGGACGGCATACATCGCAGGAGGAAAAACATGATCGAGATCATCGGAGTCCGCTTCCGCAACATGGGCAAAACCTACTATTTTGATCCCGGCGACCATACCTATACCGTGGGCGATCTGGTCATCGTCGAGACCTCGCGCGGGGTCGAATGCGGCGAGGTGGCCATCGCCAACCGCGGCGCCGCGGAGAGCGAGATCATCAAACCGCTGAAAAAGGTGCTGCGGCCGGCCGCGCCGGAGGATATCAAGCGCCATAAGGAAAATACCGAAAAAGAAAAACGCGCCGCCGCCGTCTGCCTGGAAAAGATTGCGGAACGCCGCCTCGAAATGAAGTTGGTAGACGTCGAGTATTCCTTCGACAACTCCAAGATTCTGTTTTATTTCACGGCCGACGGACGGGTGGATTTCCGCGAGCTGGTCAAGGATCTGGCCACCACCTTCCACACGCGTATCGAACTGCGGCAGATCGGCGTGCGGGACGAGGCGAAGATGCTCGGCGGGCTGGGCATCTGCGGGCGGCCCTTCTGCTGCGCGCAGTTTTTGCCGGATTTTCAGCCGGTATCGATCAAAATGGCCAAGGAGCAGGGGCTCTCCCTCAACCCGGCCAAGATCTCCGGCTCGTGCGGGCGGCTGATGTGCTGCCTGAAATACGAGCAGGACGTATACGAAAAGCTGTGGCGCACCACGCCGCGCAGCGGCGCCGTTGTCAGCACGCCGGACGGCCGCGGCCTTGTCACCGAGGTGCTTTTGCTGCAAGGCAAAGTCAAGGTCCGGCTGGACAAGGCGCCCGACTCCCCGCCGGGTGAATACGCGGTGGCAGACCTGAAGGTCATCAGCCGCTCGCGCGCCGCGGAGGAACGCAGCAAAGCCAACAAACCCGACTCCGGGGCGGAAAACCCGGAAATGGAAGCAGAGGAATAAACATGACGAACGAACGCCTTCACATCGGTCTGTTCAACGACTCCTTTCCGCCGGTCATCGACGGAGTGGCGCAGGCCGTAAAAAATTACGCCACGGTTTTGCAGCGCCGCTTTTGCGACGTGACCGTAGCCACGCCGAATTACAAGGACGTAAAGGACGACTATCCTTTCGAGGTGCTGCGGTATCCGTCTTTTTCCGCCGGCCAGCGGATCGGATACCGGGTGGGCAACTGCTTCAGTCCGTCGGCTATCCGTACGCTGCGGCGCCGGGGCTTCGACCTGCTGCACGTCCATTCCCCCTTCGTGTCGTCGGTACTGGTCGCCCGGGTCAATACCAAACACCGGCTGCCGGTCATCGTGACCTATCACACCAAGTTTGAGATCGATATCGAGAAGCGGGCCGGGCAGATTCCTTTTTCCCAGCCGATCGCTCATTCCTTTGTGCGGCATAATCTGAACGCCGCCGACGAGATTTGGGCCGTTTCCCACGGGTGCGGGGCTTCTCTGCGTGCCATCGGGTACGAAGGCGACTACCGCGTTGTGGAAAACGGGACGGATTTTCCCTACGGCAAGGCCGACGCCAAAGCCGTGGACCGGCTGCGTGAAAAATACGGCATCAAGCCGGACCAGTTTGTCTTTTTGTTCGTCGGCCGTATGATGTGGTACAAAAACGTCCGGCTGATTCTGGATGCGCTGAAGATCCTGCGCCGCGACGGGATGGATTTCCGCGCCTTTCTGATCGGCGGCGGCTTTGACGCCGAAGACATCCGGGCCTATTCCGAAAACGCCGGCCTGCAGGATTGCGTAACCTTCACCGGCCCGATCTATGACCGGGAATATCTGCGCGTGTTTTACTCGATGGCCGACGTGTTTCTTTTCCCCTCCACGTACGATACCTCCGGCATCGTGGTCAAGGAGGCGGCCGCCTGCAACTGCCCCTCGCTGCTGGTGCGCGGCTCCTGCGCCGCCGAAGGCGTGCAGGACGGGGTCGACGGATATCTGGCGCAGGAGAACGCAGCGGATTGCGCCGACGTTCTGCGCCGCGCCTGCGGTGACCGCAACGCCCTGGCGGCTGTGCATGCGGCCGCCGGCAAAAACCTGTACCTCTCTTGGGATACGGCGGTGGAACACGCCTACGCGCGCTACCGCGAGATTTTGGAAAACTGGCCCGGCCACCCGGCCAACGGCAAAACGTAAAGAAGAGTGATGCCGCTATGTTCGATATCGTACAAAAGGAAAGCCTGAACCCTACCGTACAGCGCATGGTCATCCATGCCCCGCTGATCGCCCGCAAGGCGCAGCCGGGGCAATTTGTCATTCTGCGCGCGGATCAGGCCGGCGAGCGCATCCCGCTGACGGTGGCGGATACCGACCCGCAGGCCGGTACCGTGACGCTGATCTTTCAGATCGTCGGCGCAACGACCGAAAAACTGGCCCGTTTGCAGCTGGGGAACGCGCTGGCCGATCTGGTCGGCCCGCTCGGCCGCCCGACGGATACGGAAGGGCTGAAAAAAGCGGTGATCATCGGCGGCGGCGTCGGCTGCGCCATCGCCTACCCGGTGGCGAAAAAGCTGCACGCGCAGGGCTGCAAGGTGGACAGCATCGTCGGCTTCCGCACCCGGGACCTGGTGATCCTGCGGCCGGAGTTTGAAGCGGTGAGCACCCGCTTTTTCCTCATGAGCGACGACGGCTCCTGCGGCCGCAAGGGGCTGGTGACCGACCAGCTGCGCGACCTGCTGGAAGCCGGCGCACAGTATGACCGCGCCATCGTCATCGGGCCGCTGATCATGATGAAATTCGTCTGCGCGCTGACCAAGCAGTACGGCCTGCCCACCGTCGTGAGCATGAACCCGATCATGATCGACGGGACCGGCATGTGCGGCGGCTGCCGCCTGAGCGTCGGCGGGGAAACCCGGTTTGCCTGCGTCGACGGGCCGGAGTTCGACGGCCATCTGGTCGATTTCGACCAGGCCATCGCGCGCGCCGGCGCGTTCAAGGCCTATGAGCGTAAGCGGCACGAGGCCTGCCGTTTGATGAGGAAGGAGGCCGGCGCCGATGCCTGATATGTCTTTGCAGAAGCACCCCATGCCGGTGCAGGACCCACAAGTGCGCCGGTATAATTTTGATGAAGTCGCCCTCGGGTATACCGAAGAACAGGCCGTGGCCGAGGCCGGGCGCTGCCTGGCCTGCCGCCAAAAGCCCTGCTGCGCCGGCTGCCCGGTGGGCGTGGATATTCCGGCTTTTCTCGCCGCCGTGCGGGAGCGGCGGTTTGAGCAGGCGTACGCCGTGCTGTCCGCCACCAACTCGCTGCCGGCGGTGTGCGGCCGCGTCTGCCCGCAGGAGCGGCAATGCGAATCCCGCTGCGTGCGCGGCCTGAAAGGCGAACCGGTCGGCATCGGCCGGATCGAGCGCTTTGTGGCCGACCGGCACAACGCCGGTGCGGCCTCCCCCGCGCCGCTGCCTGCCCCTACCGGCTGCAAGGCGGCGATCATCGGCTCCGGCCCCGCCGGGCTGACCTGCGCCGGCGAGCTGGCCCGGATGGGGCACGCCGTAACCGTGTTCGAAGCGCTGCACGCCGCCGGCGGCGTGCTGACCTATGGTATTCCGGAGTTCCGGCTGCCCAAGGCCATCGTGCAGCGGGAGATCGAAAACCTGCGGCAGATGGGGGTCGAAATCCGCACCGACATGGTCATCGGCCGCATTCTGACGGTAGACGAACTGTTTGCCGCCGGATATCAAAGCGTCTTTATCGGCTCCGGGGCCGGCCTGCCCCGCTTTCTGCGCATCCCCGGGGAGGAGCTGTGCGGCGTGTTTTCCGCCAACGAGCTGCTCACCCGCGTCAATCTCATGAAGGCTTATCTGCCCGACAGCGACACGCCGCTGCCCGTCATGGGGCATACCGTCGTGGTCGGCGGCGGCAACGTGGCGATGGACGCCGCCCGCTGTGCGCTGCGGCTGGGCGCGCAGGACGTGACCGTCGTCTACCGCCGCTCGGAGCAGGAATTGCCCGCCCGCGCGGAAGAGGTAGCGCACGCCGAGGAGGAAGGGGTACGTTTGGCCATGCTGACCGACCCGGTCGAGCTTCTCGGCGAGGGCGGGCGCGTGACCCGCATGCACTGCCTGCGCACCCGGCTGGGAGAGCCGGACGCCTCCGGCCGCCGCAGCCCCGTTCCTGTGCCGGATTCCGATTTTGAACTGCCGGCCGACTGCGTGATCATCGCCATCGGCACGTCGCCCAATCCGCTGCTGCGCACCGCCACCCCGGGGCTGGATACCGACCGCCGCGGCTGCCTGATTGCCGACGAGCAGGGCGCGACCTCGCGCCCCGGCGTCTTTGCCGGCGGGGACGCCGTGACCGGCGCCGCCACCGTCATACTGGCCATGGGGGCCGGCCGCAAAGCCGCCCATGCCATGGACGCGTATATGCGCGCACACCCCGCGGAAACGTGAGCCCCTTCACCCTTAAAAAGACAAAAAAACAAGCGCACGGCTGTGCGCTTGTTTTTTTGTGTTTTGGTCTTTGCGGATCAGAACTTCCCGCCGCCGCCGCCGTGATGCGAGCCGGAGGAGGAATAGTGCCCTCCGCCCGAACGGCCGGAGCTTGACTCCTTGGGCCGTGCGGTTCGGGTCACGTGGCGGTACAGGAACAGGTCGCTGCTCTTGGTCAGGTTCATGCTGCCGGGCCGGGTGTAATTGCCGGCATAGGGCTGCGGCGCCACGCTGCGCAGCTGCTTTTTCATCGACCCGGTGGCAATCAGCGCCGCGATCAGCCCGACCGCCAGCGAAATCAGAATGGACAGCGGCCAATTGAAGCCGAGCCCGTCGATCAACCGGTCGCACCGCTCGGCATACGCGCGGAACGCATCGGCATACCGGCCGGCGGACAGATCAGACAGCATATCTTCCTCGATCTCGTCCAGCCCGGCGCCGTCCACGGCCTTTTCGCCCCGGCCGGTGGTGGTGACCCACCAGTCGCGCTTTTCCATGCTGATGAGCAGCAGGACGCCGTCCCTGCTCTCACCGTAACCGTAGCCGTTATAATCGAAATAATCGTCGGCATACTCCATCGGGGTCTTGCCGTCGGTGGAATCCACCGTGACCACCACGACGTCCATCTGCTGGCGTTCCGATATCTCCCGCAGTTGGGCATTGAGCGCCTGCTCTTCGCTGTCGGTCAGCAGGTCGGCCATATCGACCACCCTGTTGGGGTTTTCGGCCGCCGCGGTCATCGCCAGGCAGTACAGCAGCAAAAGCGGCAGCAGGAGGCAGAAAATCTTCTTTTTCATCTTCTCATCCTCCCGTCAGCATCCACCACAGCCAGCAGACCGCCAGCGCCGCCGCGGAAAAGACACCCAGCAGCCCCAACAGCCAGCGGGTATAGGCGCCCTTATCCATCGGCAGGTTGCCGACGAACTTACCGGTCTGCCCGTTCATGGCAAAGGTATACTTCTGGCCGTTCCAGGTGGTGTTCAGCAGCCATACCGGCAGCAGCGCGTAGTGGGATTTGCCGTTGGCCAGCTGGATGTTGCCGCCCTCCGGCACCACCGAGCTGTACCCGCTGATGGTGGAGGCAAAGGCCTTTTCGGTACTGCGGCGGATGCGATTATTGGCACGCTCGGCACTTTGCTCGGCGGTCACGTCGTACTTGTTGGCCAGATAACCCGCCAGGTACGCCGTGTTGAAGTCCACCGCCTCGCTGTAATCGAACGGTTCGATGGATTCCATCAGGTCGTCCGGCATTTTGGTCGACCCGTCGGCCGGCACCTTGTCGAACCCGATGTTGCCGGCCCGCAGCAAGGCATAATACTGCGTTTCGGTGTAAATATAATTGGAATCGCTCCAACTGCGCACCCGCGTGGCGCGGTAGCGCAGGTCGGCGTCGGCGTCAGCGTCGAACAGCCAGAAGGGCACGTACACGCCCCGGATCTCGTCGATGTGGTTTTCCTCTTTGAACACCTTGGGCAGCAGCCGCTTTTTCTCGTAATGCCGGCGCAGCGCCTCTTTGGCCGCCGCTTTATCCAGTTTGAAGGGAATGACGTACTCCGGCCGCAGCGTGCCGGTAACCTTTTGCGTCATCACGACCGGATTGTCGCAGAACGGGCAGGTCATGGCCGCCACCGTTTCGTCGCCGACGATCTCGCCGCCGCAGGATTGGCACACATAGGAGTGCAGACGGTCCGCCTCACCGGGCGTCCAATCGGGCGCGGCGTTCTTTTCCCAATCGAACCGGTCCTGACCGTCCTTTTTGCAGGAGGTCTCGTAATCGAGCACGTCGCTGATGACCAGTTCGCTGTCGCAATACGGGCACTTCAGCTTCTGCAAACCGCTGTCAAACTGAACGGCGCCGCCGCAGTTAGGACACTTAAAACTTTGCAGGTCTGCCAAGTAGGTTTTCCCCCTTTCGTCAACGGCACGCAAAGCCGATGCCTTGCGTGCCGCTGCCGGTACATGTTATTTACGGTCTTTGTCGTCAAAGGGGTCGCCGCACTCCGGGCAGAACTTCGGCGGATGCGCCGGATCTTCCGGCTCCCAGCCGCACTTGTCGCAGCGGAACGCCGGCACGCCTTCCGGCCGTTTGGCACCGCAATTGGAGCAGAACTTGCCCGTATTCTCGGTGCCGCAGGCGCACTTCCACGCAGCGTTGGGCCGCGGGCTGCCGCATTCCGGGCAGAACTTGCCGGTCGCCGTCGCACCGCAGGCGCACTTCCATGCGTTGGGGTTGGCAGCGGCTACAACCGTCTGCTGCGGCTGCTGGGCCTGCTGCTGTTGCTGTTGCTGCTGGCTCATCGCGTACAGGTTCTGGGTGTTCATGCCGGCGGCGGTGTTCATCGCCATGCCCATGCCCATGAACCCGGTCATCGCGCCGGCGCTGTTGGAAGCAGCCGCCTTCATGGCGTCCGCCTGCGCGCCCACGAGCGTAGCACCCGCCATGCCCGGATCACGCAGCATACCGGCCTGCTGAGCCTTCTTGATGAGTTCCTGGTCCTCTTCCGGCAGCGTGACGGAGCCGATCGCGATGTTGACCACTTGCAGCCCGCGCAGCTCGCCCCACTTCTGGGACAGGACTTCGTTCATCGCAATTTCGAGTTCCGTCGTATGCGTGACGATCTGGTTCGGGCGCATCTCCAAATCGGACAGGCGGCCGAGCGCCGGCTGCAGGGCGGAGATAAACTCGGTCTTCAGCTGGCTGTCGATCTCGGAGCGGCGGTATTCTTCCGTCACGTTGCCGCACACGTTGGTATAGAACAGCATCGGGTCCGCGATTTTATAGGAATACACACCGGAACAACGCACCGACACGTCGATGTCCAGCCCGATCTTATGATCCACCACGCGGAAGGGAATCGGGTTCGGGGTGCCGAATTTGTTGTCAATCAGCTCTTTGGTATTGAAATAATATACGCGCTGATCCTTGCCGGTGTCGCCGCCGTAGGTAAAGCGACGGCCGATGGTCTTGAAGGTCTGCAGGATGCTCTGGCCCAGACTGCCGGCGAAGATGCTCGGCTCGGTCGAGGAGTCGTATGTAAACTCGCCCGGTTCCGCGCAAAGTTCCACTACCTTGCCCTGCTCGACAATGATCATGCACTGTCCGTCGGCCACGGCAATACCGGAGCCGTTGGAAATAATGTTGTCGTTCCCTTTGGTGTTGGAGGAACGGGAAGTCATGCGTTTGACACCTTTGGTCATCAGCACGTCTTTATCCAGTGCCTCGCAGTAAAAGAACTCCTTCCACTGGTCGGCAAGGGTGCCGCCAAGTGCGCCGATCCCGGCTTTAATCAGTCCCATGTTGTTTTCTCCTTTCGTTTACCGGAAAGCACCGCCCTCCGGTTTTTTGAATTGCCTTTTTTATTATATAAGATATTTTTCCGCATTACAAGTACCTAAATAAAAAAAATCGAACGGGATTCGCCGCTCTGTGGAAAAAGCACTTGACAGAGCCGGACAAAAGCAGGACAATAATAAAAGGAAATAAGAATCTATCCATTCTGTCAGGAAAGGCAGGAAAAACCATGTGTATCAAAAAGAATCGCTATCCGTGGAACAAACTTTTTTCCCGCAAGCGGCCCCCCGTGGAAATAGAAGCGGTGTATGCCGGCCCGGCTTATTACAGGCGTCGGCATGATCCGGAGGGGCCGGAACAGAAAATCGACGCGCCGGAAGACGCCGAACAGGCCGCCGCGGTCGCCGCGGCGGACGAACCGGACGGGCCGCCGCCCGCACCCATGCGCGCCGGGGATCCTGAAATGTTCAAGTGCGTGTACGCCGGGCCCGATTATTTTGCGCGGATGCAACCCGACGTTCTCCCTGACGAACCGGCGCCGGACTGCGTTATTTGCCCGCACTGCGGGGCCCCGGTCCCCGAAGGCAGCGTCCTCTGCACCGCATGCGGCCGGCCGCTGAAAGAAGAATAAACCGCCGATGAAGTACGAAGATTTTCCCTTTCAACTGCGCTCCTGCGTGTGGGAGATCACGCTGGCCTGCTGCTTCCGCTGCGCCTACTGCGGCTCCGGCGGCGGCAAGGCGCGCCCGCACGAGCTGACCACGGCCGAGTGCGACGACGTCGCCGCACAGCTC
>JAFWVC010000012.1 GCA_017518415.1 Clostridia bacterium | reverse complement strand
TCCTCCAGCCATTCGCCCACTTGGAACAGCAGCATGACCAGCACCGCCTCCGCAAAAGAAGGCTCGCCGCCGGGCAGAAAGCCTACCGTCAGTGCGCCGAGGGTCGCCACGCTCATCAAAAAGTTCTCATCCAGCCATTCGCCGTGCAGCAGGCCTTCCGCCGCCTCCCGCAGCACGTCGCCGCCGGCGACCAGATAGGCGGGCAAAAACAGCAGCAGCCGCCCCCACATGGGCCACGTCAGCAGATAATCCGCGGCCAGGGCCGCCGCCAGCAGCAGAGCGGCCGCCGCGATCCGGATCAGGTTACGGAACGTTTCTTTTTTCATCTTATGCCTCCTGTGCGTGTTCCATACCGGCGCACAGCATCCCATGTACGTGATCGTCCGCCAGCGAATAAAAAATCTCCTTGCCCTGCCGGCGGCCGGTCACCAGCCCGGCCCCGCGCAAAAGGGCCAGCTGGTGCGATACGGCGGACACCGACATGCCCAGCAGCGCGGACAGGTCGCATACGCAAAGCGTTTCCCGGTCCAACGCCCAAAGCAGCCGCAGCCGCGTGGGGTCGCCCATGGCTTTGAAAAGAGTTACCGCTTTTTCCGTCACGGCGTCGGGCAGCTGTTCCCGGATGGCATGCTGCAGCGGTTGCTCGTGAATCCTTGTAGTATCGCAGGAGAAAAGCCGTTTCGACATGATAAAGACTCCTTTTATAATTGATTATTTGAGCAACTGTTCAAACGAAGTATACCACACGCACCGGCGTTTGTCAAGCGGCGCCGAAAAAACGTTGCCGGAGGATAGAGAGGGGACGGCTTGACAAAAACGGGAACGTCGGGTAAGATAAAAATAAAAAAAGCAGGGAAAAACCGGCCGCGGCCCGGCCGAAGAGGCCGTGCGGGCGAAAGGGGCAAGAATATGCTGGCAGGATGGATCAAAGGCAAGCTGCAATGCTGCGGCAACAGGAAGATTTCTTTTTCGGCGCGGCTGCTCAACAGCACGGTGCATTCTACGGCGGCGGTGCGGCAAAAATGCCGGATATACGGCAGCAGCGTCGGCCGGTATACGTATATCACCCGCAACTGCCTGGTGCAGAAGACCCGGATCGGTGCCTTCTGCTCGATCTCGGAATATTGCGTGATCGGCATGCCGTCCCATCCGACTGACGCCGTTTCGTCTTCACCGGTCTTTTTGCAGGGCGGCAATTATCTGAAAACGCATTTTGCCTCTATCCCGTATGAGGATTGTCCGCTCACGACGATCGGCAACGATGTGTGGATCGGCACCGGGGCGCTGATCAAAAGCGGCGTGACGATCGGCGACGGTGCGGTGATCGCCGCCGGCGCGGTCGTTACGCGGGACGTGCCGGCCTACGCTGTTGTCGGCGGAGTGCCGGCCCGGTTGATCCGCTTCCGGTTCGACGAAGCGACCGTCGCCGCCCTTACGGCGCTGCGCTGGTGGGACTGGCCGGAGGAAACGCTGCGGGAAAAGGGCGCTTTGTTTCAATCACCGGAAAAATTGTTGGCGGAGGCGCAAAAGCCGTGAAAAAGATTTTGGTTTTTTCCTCTTTTCCCGCGCCGTACCGGGTGGATGTGTTCCGGCACCTGGCCCGGTACTATGATATGGACGTTTTCTTTTATTATCGGAAGGATTCCCAGCGCCACGCGGACTGGTACGCCAAAAGCGGCGACGGGTTTACCTTTTATGTGCTGGATCAGGAGCCGGCGCAGGCGAAATACCGGGACTGTGTGAAGCATCTCAAACAGTACGACCTGGTGTTGGTATACGATTTTACCTCTTCACAGGCGGTCAAACTGCAGGCGCAGTGCGTGCTGCACCGGATCCCGTACGTGATCAACTGCGACGGCGCCGTGGATATCCGCCGCAGCGGGTGGAAGGCCTTTGTCAAAACGCGGCTGGTCAGGCACGCGGCCAAATGTCTGGCCGGGTGCGAGCGGGCCAAAGAATACTTCCTGGCCTACGGCGCCAAAGAGGAAAATATCGTGCTGCACAACTTTACCACCCTGCACGAAGAGCAGGTGCTGCCGCATCCCCTGACGCCGGAACAGAAAAGCGAGATCCGCCGGCAATATGGGCTGGCTGAGGGCAAATGCGTGCTGGCCGTCGGGCAGTTTGTTGTCCGCAAAGGCTTTTTCACGCTGATCGACGCCTGGGCCGAAGCACAGCCGGAGAACGCCACCCTGTACCTGATCGGCGGCGGTCCGGAGGAGCAGGCGATCCGGGACCGGATCGGGGAACGCGGCGTCCGCGGGATCGAGCTGCTGCCCTTTATGCCGCCGGAACAGGTGTATACCTACATGAAGGCAGCCGACCTGTTCGTGCTGCTGACGGTGGAGGATATCTGGGGTCTGGTCATCGTGGAAGCGATGTCCGCCGGCATCCCGGTTATCACGACCGACCGGTGTACCGCCGGCAACGAACTGGTCGTGCCGGGTGAAAGCGGTTACATCGTCCCCATTCAGGATGCGCCGGCGGCCGCCGCGGCGCTGCGCACCGCGCTGGCGGATGAGGGCTGGCTGCGCCGGGCCGGTGAGGTCGCCTGCCGTCGGGTGCAGCACTATACCATCGAGGACGTGGGCGAGAGCCATCACGCGGTGCTGGAAGGCGTACTGCAAAACAGAAAAAAATAAAAAAAGGACCCCAGCCGGGGTCTTTTTTAATTATTGTCAAGTCCGGTTGGTGTTCAGCCACAACAAAAACAGGTTTTGCATCGTCTGCGGGGTCAGGTCCGGCCGGCCGATGAGGGCGGCGGCTGCGCGGCGTACCGTCGCTTCCTCACAGCGGCGGGCCGCGTAGGCGGCGACGACGTCGGTAAAATGCCACAGGTTGGCCGGCCGCCGCTGCCCGGACAGGATGCGCGAAATGTAAGAGGCGTCATAGTGCAGCTGCCGTGCCAGTTCGGCCCGGCACAGCCCCGTGGTCTTCACCAACCGGCGGAGGTTGCGCAGGTAAACCGGGTACGGCACCGAGGGGCCTTTGCCCGCGGCGTCCCGCAGCGCGGCCAGCAAAACGGCCGCGGAGGGTTCCCCGCCGGCCGGCGCAGCCAGCGCTTCGGCCAGCTGCTGCAGCACGGCGGAATCCCGCCCGGGCACGCGCTGCCCGGTACGGTACCGGCTGACGGTGCTTTCCCCCAACCCGGCGGCGGCAGAGAGCTGTTTGCCCGTGCGGCCCGTACGGGCAAGAAAACCGTTGAGCGTTTCGGCAAAGGTCATACGGGGCACCTTCTTTCCTGTGTTCAGTATGGCATATAATTCCCGTTTTGTCAATGACATTTCGGGAATTATTCCGACCTTGTCTTGTCAATTGAGCCGTCGATAGTATACAATCTTTTTATATTAAGGTCTTGGCATCACACCCGGCCGGCGGGCCGTCAGAAAGGGGAAGCAATATGAAAAACAAAACGAGGATCATCCGTATGATCGTCTGCCTGGCGTTGCTGGCGATTCTGCTGCCGGTCGGGCTGCTGACCAAACTGTTTGCCTTCAAGGAGTTGGGCGGCTTTGCTAATTTTGACCTGTCCACGCTGGTGAAGCTGCTGGTCATGGCCGCCATCGTCATCGGGGCCGAGACCGGCGTGGTGCTGCTGCTCGGGCTGTGCCATCCGCAGAATCACCGGGCCCGGTCGATCCTGTCCATCGTCACCAGTTTGCTGAAATACGTCGCCGGCATCGTGATCCTGTGCTGGGGCCTGTCCATCCTGGGCGTCAACGTGTCCACCATCGTGGCCAGCGTCGGGATCGTGGCCCTGGTCGTCGGTTTCAGCGCCGAGAGCCTGATATCCGACGTGGTGACCGGCGCCTTCATGCTGTTTGAAAACCAGTACAACGTCGGCGATATCGTGGAGGTGGACGGTTTCCGCGGCACCGTGACCAACATCGGCATCCGCACCACCAGCATCACCGATCCCGGCGACAACGTCAAGATCGTCAACAACTCCGCGATGAAGAACATCCTCAACCGGTCGGATAAGCTGTCCCGCAGCGTCAGCGACATCGCCGTCCCCTACGGGACGGATCTGGAAAAGCTGGAGGCGGGCATTCCCGGCCTGATGCAGAGCATTTTCGAGGCGCATCCCGATATGATGAAGCGGCCGCCCGTGTATCTGGGCGTGCAGGCGCTGGCGGACAGCTCCGTGGTGCTGCGCTTTGTGGTCAACGTCGATGAAAAAGACATTTATACCGGTGCCCGCACCCTCAACCATGACCTGCTGCTCGGCTTCCGCCGGCTGGGCGTGGAATGCCCCTTCCCGCAGATGGACGTGCATCTGGACAAACCGCAGAAATAAGCACGCGGCGCGTATGCCGGCCCAGCCGGCATACGCATGAGCGGGAGGTGATCGTTCATGGAGTTCCATATTCCGAAGGAACAGATATTTCCGGCGGAAGAACAGGTTTTTCCGCCGGCGGAATACCTTCCTGCGCCGGAGGCGCTGAATATGCCGACGGAGGAGTTTATCCCGCAGGAGAGTTCGGACGTGCCTGCGGCCGTGTCGGCTGAACCGGCTGCCGCCGCCCCTTCGCCGGAGCAGAACGAACGCAGCCGGCGGCACGACATGATCAAGCGTGCCGTTCTGGTGCCGGTGGCCGCCTCCGTGACGGCGGTGTCGATGATCTTTGCATCGTTTGGGCTGGATCCGCTGGGGGAGGATATCCTCAACGCCGTATCCACCTGGGGCCGCTATGACCCGAGCGGCATCGAGGAGCCGGACTATCCGGTGGACGGCAGCACCATGGTGGCGGCGCATGTGACCTTCCTGCCCACCGGGGAAAACTATGCGACCGAGCCCACCTATGATTCCTGGCAAGCCTACGAAATGGCGCAGGAATGGGTGTACCGCAAAACCGAGGAATACGCGCAGACGCACGACCTGTCCCTGTGGCAGGACAGCCCCGGGATGGTGTTGGTCCGCTCCGAAACGGTGCTGACCGGATACCTGTATTTTGAAGGACATTATGAACCGATCAAGACCTATCGGCGGGACAATTACTATGAGGTCAGTCTCCCGTCCGATACCTCTTTCTCCGAGCACGGCAAGGATGGCCCGGAGGACGATCCCTTCTGGGGTACCAACGCATCCACCACGGCCTTCCCCAAACTGGGCAATCTGGAGCGGGACGGATACGTGGGCTATGCGGTCAGCCTCGGTGAGGAACTGAACCGGCAGCTGCACGAAAACTATATTCTGCTGGAAGACGGCAGCGACGCGGTGTGGATCCTGCGCAACGATCCCGATACGGGGATCGAGACGGTGAACAACGCCGTGCCCGGCGTCACCTATGATCAGGCCAGCAACACCCTGACGCTGGAGGATTACGAGGGCCCGGTCCTGAACGTCAACATGATGGGCAACGGTTTCCGGATCCGGCTGATCGGCGAAAACCGGCTGGACGGCATCGTGACCTGGGGCTTTTATTCGGGCGGCAGTGTGCTGCTGACCGGCGACGGCGCGCTGACGGTTAACGCCGGGCAGCAGAACCCGTACGGCATCCGGATGGAGGCCGAATACAGCCAGACCTGCCTGATGATCGACCGGGACGTGCGTCTCGAAGTGTTCGGGTCGTCGGCCGCCGTGATGATCCGGCAGGCGCTGCAGTTTGACTCCGGGCTGATCTATTGCCTGAACCCCAACTGGGTGTACGGCGGGTACCCGGCCGTCGGCCGGCTGAATGAAAACGGCGACTTTGTCCGGAACGCGCCGGCGGAGTATATTTCCGAGTACGATCAATCCTACTGCGACAGTACGCTGCTGATCGAAGACGTCCCGGCCACCCATATTCTTTGCGCCCTGGGGGACACGATCGAGCCGTAAGCCTGCCGCGGCAAAAAGATTTACAGCAAAAAAGCACCGGAGACCTCCGGTGCTTTTTCCTCTTTTCCGCGGTCAGGGCAGCGGCAGCTCGTCGGCGCACAGGTCGGCCGGCTGCACGAACCAGGCCGACGGGTAATACTGCCGGGCGTCGGCCTGGTCCCGGCTGATGCCGAGATACTGCGTCCACCCGCCGCCCGCCGGGTCGGCGTGGTCGGCAAAGGTCAGGTCGGCGTAATAAGTGCGCCCGCCGATGCGGATGGCGTTCCAGGCGTGGGCGTCGGACCGGTCGGTCGAACCCTGGGTTCCCTCCACGTAAACGCACCACAGGTCGGCCAGGCGGCACAGGTCCTCAAAGGCGCGGGCGTAGCCGCCGCACACGGCCGAGCCGTTGATCAGGCAGTTGTAGGCCTGATAGGGGTACCGGTTGGTTTTGTGCGAGGCGTCGTACGTGCACAGCTCGTCCACAACGATGCCAAGGTAGCGGTACCGGTCGTATACCGAAAGGTCGTCCGGCATACAGCGGACGATGCGCCCGCACACGGCCTGATACAGCCGCACCCGGTCGGCGATCGTCTGATAATCCTCCGAGGCGGTCTCGCCGCTTTCGCCCGGCAGGTAGTAGAAGGGGCGCAGCGTTTTGCCGGCGGTCTGCACCGTGACGCAATACAGCTCCAGTTCCGGATGGTCGGCAAACAGGGCCTGCTCCGTGGCGAGGATGTCCTGAAAGCTTTCCCGGCTCCACCAGGTGCCGTCCTCCGGGTCGTACTCCTTGACGGTGGAGACGTACGGTGCGGCGTCCACCGTAAAGGGTTTGATTTTGGATATGTTGTCATACAGCGTATCGTACAGTTTGGTCACCTTGGCCGGCAGCGCCGCATAGGAGGAGGCGGGCGCCTCATACGGCGTGCGCGCCGCGGACAGGTTGTCCACCGGGGTGAGCCGGATGACGCCGATGGCCCTGGCGATCGCTTCGTCCGCATGGGCGGCGGCCCGCCGTTCATAGTCGTCAGCGTAATCGGTCGGCAGCGTGACCGGGGGCAGGGTCGCTTCCGTGGCGGAAGAGACCGTTTCCGACGCGGGGGCGCTCGCCGCCGTGTCGGAGGACGACGCAAGGTCGCTGACCGAGCGCAGGATTTCCTGCACCCAATCGCAGCCGCTGAGCATCAGGACGGCTGCCAGCAGGCAGGCGCCCAGAGCGGCCGCACGCGGCCGCCGTTGTAGTGTTTTCATCGTTTCACGTCCGTTCCGGATGAGGTTATATCGGTTCCATCATATCAGCGCCGGTGTCGTTTGTCAAGGCGGCGGCGCCTGCGGTCGGTCGCGTCCTTTGCACAGGATCCGGTCACGGAATCCGCGATCCTTTTTGCAAAGACGTTCATGTGCTGTTTTACCCGTACCGGGATTCTCCCGCAGGCACGGCCCGTACATCCTGTTGAGCGGTTTTTGTCAATAGGACGGAACGACATTTTCAATCGTTTTTGAGCAATCCTTTCGACTTTGTTTCAGCAGTCTGTCATTTTCCCGTTAACGTCCTGCAAACCGCTTGAAAAGATGCCTAATTTATGCTATAATCACGGCATAAACTGCAAGGAGGATGCTTCATTGAGCCTGGGAGATACGATCCGCGTTACGCGGCAGAGGGCGTTTTATACGCAGGAGGATTTTGCCAAAAAACTGAACGTCGCGCTTTCCACCGTCAACCAGTGGGAACTTGATAAGGTGCGCCCGAATATGAAAGCGATGAGGTCGATCAAGGCGTTCTGCGAAGAAAACGGTCTGATCTACGAACCGATCGAAGAAGAATGGCTGCGGTCGGGCCTGGGATCGAAAAAACGCACGCATCGGTAAAGGCGGGGAGCGGATATGGAACAATTGTTTTTTTCCGAAGCACTGACGGCAAAACTTGACAAAATCAAAACCTGCGCGCTGTCTGCGCTGGAAGCGCCGGCGGGCTACGGCAAGACTACCGCGGTTCGCCGTATTTTCAGTGAGGGCGACGCGTCGGTGCGCTGGTTCACAGCGGTTGAGGGCATGGCGGACAACAGCTTCCGCTGGTTCATCCGTCAGATCAGCAATATCGACGAAGCCGCCGCGCGCGATCTGGAGGATTTGGGGTACCTCAACCGGAGCAACGCCGAGCAGGCGGGGCGCATCCTCTCGAATCTGCACCCGACGGAGCCTCTGACGCTGATCTTCGACAATTTTCAGTTTGCTCTGCAAAGCTGGCAGCCGCAAGTACTGAGCGCGCTTGCGAACGGCGGCGCCGCGGGACTGCGCACCGTGTTCATTTCGCAGAATTTCGGGCGCCTGCGCGACGTGCTGACCGCGCTTGACGGGAGCGTATGTTATATCCGGGGCCGGGACCTGCTGCTGTCGGAGGACGATATCGCCGCCTACGCCCGACAGCTCGGCATTTCCGCCTCGCCGAAGGAGATCCGCGCGATCTACCGCAGGACCGACGGCTGGACGGCGGCGGTCGCGCTGTATCTTGAAAACATCAGGGCGGGCATTCCCGAGACCGGTACCGAGAGCCTTGACGAACTGCTTTCTGCCGCGTTCTGGCGGCGGCTTTCTGACGTTCAGAGCCGCACCCTGCTGCGTCTCTGCCTGTTCGATCAGATCACCCCGGGCGTGCTCGACGCGCTTGTGCCCGAAGACCTTTTCCCGCGGGAGGAACTTTTGCCGCTTCTGCGCCGCGCGCCGCTGATCTTGTACCGCGAAACGAGAAGATCGTTTTATCCCCACGAACTTTTGACCGCGTTCCTGCGCCGGCGTCTTTCCGAGACCGACGCGGCGTTTCAAAGCGAGATCCTGCGCGCCTCGGCGAAGCTGTACCGCGAAAACGGGCAGACGCGCGAGGCGGTGAGTTGTTATTTCCGCGCGGGCGATTACGAGGCGATCCTTGCCTGCCGTCTCGTCTGCCTCATCACCGAGCAGTTCGACGGGGTGAGTTATACGGAGCTTGCCCGCCGGGTGCTTTCCGAATGCCCGGCGGACGTGCAGTCCCGATATCCCTATTCGCTTCTGCGGCTTTGCTACGCGCTTTACGCCGGGTGCGCCTTTGAGGAGTTCAGCGCGCAGATGCGCCGCGTGTACGTGCTTCTGGAGCAGCAGAACGATCCGCAGCTCCTTGGCGAATGGCGCCTTGTCAACGCTTTTTCGTTCTTTCCCGATCTGGACGCGATGAAAAAAGAATATCTTGCGGCGGAAGAGCTGATGAGCGAACCGTCAAAAATATTCGTCAAAGAGGAGCCCTTCCTTTTCGGCTGCGCCTCGATGTGGTATCTCTTCTACGCGAAGCCCGGAACGATGCTCGACACCGCCGACAATCTTGCCGAGACGATGAAGGTCTACAACCGTCTGACAAACGGCCACGGTGCCGGCGCGGCGGAGATCTACCGGGGCGAAGCGTATTCCGTACAGGGCCGCTTTGAGGAATCGGACATCCAGGCGTATCAGGCGGCGTTTCTTTCCGAGCAGGCCGGCAACGCGACGGCGACCTACGGCGCGGCGCTGCTGCTCGGGATCAACGCCATCTACCGCTCGGATATGATCGGCCTGCAAAAGGCGATCGACTACCTGGAAAACAAGGCGCAGAGCTACGCGTTCCTGCGCACAAGGACGCTCGGGATTTATATGGTCGAGACGGTGCGCGGGTATCTCCTGGGCCTGATGATGGAGACCGGCAGAAGCGCCTTGTGGACGCAGGGCGAGGCGGATTCGCTCGCCGACCTGACCTTCACGAACTTCATGATCAAGACCTGCCGCATCACCGACCTGCTGCTGAAAAAAGAATACAAGCGCGCCATTGCCTCGGTCGAGGCGGCGCTGCAGCTGGACGAACGGCTGATCTCCACCTCGACGAAAAACTTTATGTATTGCGGTCTGGCGCTCGGGTATATGGCGATCGGTCGGCTCATCAAAGCGGCGGAATATCTCGACAAGTCGCTTTCGCTGGCGGGACAGGACAAAAACTACACCTTCCTCGCCTGCTTCCGCAAATACTTTCAGGTGCTGTTCATCATGCCGCAGATCGCCTCGAAGCACGCGCAGGCCATCCGCGAGATCAAGGCGCTCGATATCCGCTACACCCGCGCGGACGAGAGCCACATTTTCGCCATGCTGGAGGATGCGCCGGAGTTTGGAGCGGAGCTGACGGCGCGCGAGCGCGAGGTCGCGGAGCTGGCGGCGAAGGGACTGCGAAACGCCGAGATCGCCGGGGCGCTCTGTATTTCGGAGAACACCGTCAAGCACCATTTGAAGATCGCGTTCCAGAAAATGAATATCGACAGGCGAAGCAAACTCATCGATATGCTTCGCTGACAAAAAACGCCCGACAGACGGAAAATTGAGTTTTCCGTCTGTCGTTTTTGCAAAAAGATCGTAAAAATGACCCTTTCGGGTGATGCGCGGCGCAAGCGGGAGAGGTATACTACCTTTGTAAACTGAAAAATAATGCTTGGAGGTGCGCTGTGTACGGATTTTTAAGTTCGGCAAACCCGCTGCCCGGTCACCGGCTCGAGCTGGTATTCAGGAACGGCAGCACCGCCGTTGTCAACATGGAGCCGCGGATCAGAACGCTCCGCTTCGCCCGGCTTGACGCCGAAGCCGTCTTTGCCTCGGCAAAAGCGGAGGGCGACAAGGTCGTATGGACGGACGGAAAAACGCCTTTCGCCGTCTACTGCTCCGAGCTGCTCGACGCCATGATGATGGATTGAGGCGGGAGCGCTTTATATTGAGATAAAAAATAATAAACGGTATTCGGAGGTCAAAGGTATGAAAACAAGAAGGATCATCAGTTTTGCATTGGTGCTCGTGATGGTGACGGCGCTGATGCCGCTTTCCGTATTCTCGTCAACGCTGCCAACGTACGCGGCGATGAGCGAGGGTACGGTTTCGCTGCAGAGCGGCTTCAACACGGGGTCCGCCGCGACGGTATGGTACGGCGGCGACGGCAGCGCGTGGCGCGTGATCGGCTATGACGGCGAGGGCGTCGCGAGCGAGACCGGCACGATGACGCTTCTGGCGAGCGGAAATATGGGTCTTTCATATTTCAACGACGGAAGCAACGGTCATACGAACAAATACGACGGCAGTACACTCAAAGCGAGAGTCGACGGTATCGCCGCGGGATTCAGCGCGGTCGAGAGGTCGGCGATCTCGGCGCGAACCCTTAAAAAAGGCGGATATGACGGAGAAAACACCGACTGCATCGCAGGCGACGAGGATCTTGAAGATCAGCTTCTGTGGCCGCTTTCAACGAAGGAAGCGTGCTCTTTGAACGAGACCTTAAGAAAGGCTGACCCGGAGCAACCGGGCGGGGCGTCCAGCTATTGGTGGCTGCGGTCGCCCGGCAACGATTCTAACTTCGCTGCAGGTGTCTACGGTGACAGCTTCGTCGATAGCCGCGGTAAAGGTGTTGACGTCAGTCTTGTCGCGGTCCGTCCCGCTTTTAGGATAAATCTTCAATCCGTCCTCTTCACGTCCGCCGCCGAAGGCGGCAAAGAAAGCGAAGGCGCACTCTCTCCGGTCGGCAGCTATACCGGCAGCGAATGGAAACTGACCCTTCTCGACGCGGACCGCGGCGGTTTTACGGCGTCTTACGCCGGCGCCTCCGGCGACGTCTGGACGGTCAAATACAGCGGCGCGAAAAGCGGCGACAACGAATATATCTCCGCCGTCATCGTGAATAGCTCCGGCGCGGTCACTTATTACGGCAGGCTCTGCAAGGCGGAAGCCGGCAGCGACAAGACCGCGACGGTCGACCTTTCCGGCAAAATGAACGAGGGCGATAAGCTCTTCGTCTTCAACGAGCAGTACAACGGCGATAAAAAGACCGACTATGCGAGCGAGCTGAAAGAGATCGTAAAGCCCGCTGTACCTGCGCTTTCGACGGATCTCTCCGTATTTACGGACGGCTTCAACACGGGATCCGCCGCGACGGTGTGGTACGGCGGCGACGGCAGCGCGTGGCGTGTGATCGGCTATGACGGCGAGGGCGTCGCAAGCGAGGCCGGCACGATGACGCTTCTGGCAAGCGGAAATATGGGAACTGCGTCTTTCGACGACGGATGGAACGGTTATACAAACAAATACGACGGCAGTACGCTCAAAGCGAAAGTCGACGGTATCGCCGCGGGATTCAGCGCGGTCGAGAAGTCGGCGATCTCGGCGCGAGCCCTTAAAAAAGGCGGGTATGACGGAAAAAACACCGACTGCATCGCAGGCGACGCGGATCTTGAAGATCAGCTTCTGTGGCCGCTTTCCACGAAAGAAGCGTACGCTTTGAATGAGACCTTGAGACAGGTCGACCCGGAGCATCCGGACTGGGCGTCCAGCTATTGGTGGCTCCGCTCCCTCGGCAACCGTGATCACCGTGCAGCTGTCGTCTACGGGAACGGCGACGTCGATGAGGAAGGTATCTCTGTCAACGGTAACGGGTACGGTGTCCGGCCCGCTTTCAGGATCGATCTGCGATCCGTCCTCTTCACCTCCGCCGCCGAAGGCGGCAAATCTTCCGGCGCCGCAGGCGCCGACGCGCTGACCGCCGTCGGCAACTACGCCGGCAGCGACTGGAAGCTGACGCTGCTCGACGACGGCAGCGATTGCGCCGTCGGGGAAGGTCACAAAGATTTCAAGGCGGAGTTCGTCTACACCGACTTCGATCCGAATAAGTGGATCATAGAATACAGCGGCGCAAAGACGGGCGAGAACGAATATATCTCCGCGATCATCAAGGACAGCACCGGCACCGTCACGTATTACGGCCGGCTGGCGCAGGCGCAGTCCGGCGACAATAACACGGTCACGGTCGACCTCGCCGGGAAGATGAACGACGGCGATAAGCTCTACGTGTTCAACGAGCAGTATAACGGCGACAAGAAGACCGATTACGCGAGCAGCCTTCAGCTGATCAAATACCCCACGCTGTTGATGGTGAAGGTGAAAGAACCTGCCATTTACGCCGGAGAAGACATGGTCATCACGGTTGCATTGTACGGGCCCGCCACCGGGCTTGTAACGGTGAGCGTAAACGGCGTTGATCACGAAGCCGAAGTTCGGGACGGGGGCGCCTCTCTGACCCTGTCGGATCTTGAACCGGGCGAGTATTACGTTGTGGCCTCGTACGCCGGGGACGATGATTATTCAAAAGATCAGGATACAACGCATTTCACGGTCCATCTCCCCGAAACGGTTGACGTCAAGGGCGTCGCGGAGTGGAAAGACGCCGGGAACGAAAGCGAACGCCCGGAAAAGATCACGGTGCGTCTGCTGGCAAACGGGAATAACACTTCCATCACGCAAGAGGTGTCGGAGAGCGGATCCGGTCACTGGGCGTTCAACTTTGAATCTTCCCCATCCCGGGATACGGATGATACGCAGATCCTCTACTCCGTTGCCGTCGATGATATCCCGAACTACACGACCGCGGTGGAAAAGGTCGGCTTCAATTCCTTCCGCATCGTCATGACGTATCATCCGCCTGTCGCCTACGCCGTCACCGTCACGCCGGGCGCGAATATGATGATAGCCGCCGGTGCGGATGAACAGACTGTCCGGGCGGGCGACGCGATGGAACGCGTTATCTATATGGCAAGTGAGGGCTATTACTTCCCGGCGGATTACACTGTTGACTCCGTAAACGGTGTTATCGTCATGTGGGACCACTTTACGCGGATCACGGTTTTCGGCACGCCGACGGCAGACGCGAATATCGTCCTGACAGCGCCGACCGCTAAGACAAAAGAGCCGACGCCGAACGTGGTCTTTACCGCCACAGGCGCGGATACGGGCACGCTTACCGGCGTGAAGGCGGGCATGAAGTACAAAATTGACGACGGCGAGTGGCAGACCGCTGACGGCGCAAGCTTCGATCTGACCGGTCTTGCACCCTGCACGGTCACGGTCTATATGCCCGGCGACGGCACGACGACCATCAATAGCGACGAGCAGACAATCGCCGTAACAAAAGCGGAAACGCCTGCGCTGACGGCGACTCACCCGGACTCCGTCGGCGGCAAAGGAAGCATCCCGACCACCGCGGCGCACGAGATCAGCACGGACGGCGTGAACTGGACAGCCTGCACGGGCAAAACGACGGGGCTTGCGCCGGATACCTACTACGTGCGCGTGGCGGCTGCGGGTACGGTCCTGACTTCCGAAGCGCAGGAGATTATGATCATCGCGCCCGGGTCGATAAACTTCTCCGGCAGAGTGACGCTGAACGGCAGGGCGCTGACCGCCGGCGACGTGTTCACCTTTGAAGTTTACAAAAACGGCACCCTTATTGCAACGGCGCAGAGCGACGCGACCGGGGATATATATTTTACAGAAATCGATTATATATTAAGCGACGTCGGCCAACATACCTATATAGTCAGGCAGGGCGCGACGAAAATCCCCGGCGTTACGATCGACGAGCGGGAATACACGGTGGGCGTCATCATCTCTTACAATGAGGGCGACGCCGCCATCACGGTCACTCCGTCCGAGGAGTTCAGCGGACTGTATTTTACCAATACCTACGACAAGCAGACACCTCCCGATTACTCCGTACCCGCGGAGGTTGAAGCAGTTTACGGTCAGACCCTTGCCGACGTGGCGCTTCCTGCCGGCTGGGCGTGGGACGATCCGCTGACGACTCCCGTCGGCAACGCGGGCGACAACACCTTCTCCGCGACCTACACACCCGTTGATACGACACTCTACCAAACGATGTCTGCCAATCTTACGATCAGCGTTTCTCAGGCGGCGCCCGATTGCATCGCGCCGGAAGGCCTGACCGTGGTTTACGGTCAGACCCTCGCGGACGTGACGCTTCCCGACGGCTGGGCGTGGGACGATCCGCTGACGACCCCCGTCGGCAACGTCGGGGACAACACCTTCTCCGCGACGTTCACGCCCGAGGATACGGAAAACTACAGCGCGGCCGCGGCGACGCTTACGATCACTGTGACAAAAGCGGGCACCTCGTCCGCCGCTCTGGCTGACGACGAAAAGCCGAAGGCGGTCGAGGGGCTGATCGAGGAGCCGTTTGAACAGGCGCTCGTGACCGCCCCCGAAAAGCTGCCCGAAGGTTATACCGGCGTGGAATACAGCGTTGACGGCGAAAACTGGTCGGATAAGGTCCCGGCGGACAAGGAAGCGGAAACGTACACCGTTCAGGTCAGGTACATCGGCGACGATAATCACGAGGACTTCGCGGGCGATACGATCACGGTCACCATCGTGAAAGCGGTTTACGCCTTTACTCTCGGCGAGGGAGAGGAACTGTCTTACACGAAGGAAAGCGGAATGGAACTGACCGCGACCGTTGTGCAGACCGGCGCGGAGGACACCTCCTTCGAGCATTTCGCCGGCGTGTTTGTCGGTGAGACGGAACTGCAAAAGGACGTTGACTACGCCGCCAAAAAAGGCAGCACCGTCGTGACGGTCCTGCCTGCGGCGCTCGACAAGCTGGCCGCCGGCGAATACACGCTGACCGTCCGCTTTACCAACGGCGAGGCGTCGACACAGCTCACCGTCCTCGCGGCAGGCGGCGGCTCAACTTCGCCTCAGACCGGCGGCGACAGTCATGTTGAACTTTGGATCCTTCTCATGACCGCAAGCGCGATCGCCGCGGCATCGCTCTTCCTTACCGGAAGAAGGAAAAGGATTTTCGGCAAGTAATTCAGTAAACGGAAAATCGCGGCGGAGCTGATGCTCCGCCGCGATTTTGCCGCCTTCCGGCCCCGTTCCGGCAGTGTGCAAAGCGGCGGAAAGCAAAAATGTGCGTTTGCCCCGGAGAGGGCGTCGCGCAAACATCAAAAAACGCATAAACAATAAGGACAAAAGCCGTTAAACTCTTGTCCTTATGCTTTGTTTTTTGTTTCGCCCGATCATTCTTGCCGGCATCTTGTTTCCGGATTCCTTCCTGATCGGGCCCCGGCCGCCGGCGGAGCCTTTTGGGCACAAATCAGACAGAGGCGGCGTCAGCGCAGCTCCGGCCCGTCGGCGCCCATTTTCCAGACGTTGCTGAAGTCGAAGCCCTGGAAGGTGCTCTGGTTATGGACCGCGTCCGCCCCGACGTTGGTCACCACCCGGTAAGAGGGCAGAGATTTGTATTGCCCCACATAGGTGGTTTGGTTCTTGTTGCGCACGATGTAGTTGATGGGCGTGTAAAATTCGCGGCGGGTACTGACGCAGTAGTTGTGCTCCATCCGCCGGACCATGCTGCCCTTCATCATGTCCCCGGTAATGTCGATGTGTTTGCTCTCTACAATATCTCTCGTGGATTTGACGCGGTATTCATCCTTGATCATATACCGGACGGTGGCGGTATCAAACATCAGCCCGACGAGCGAGCCGGCGCAGTCGATATTATCCGTTACGCAGGGGGCTGCCTGCGTGACGGTGCCGGTGGCGTAGCAGTTGTACAGCGTGATCGGTTCGGATTCGCTCACCGTAAAGATGCAGCCGATCAGCGCGCCGCAGGGGTTGTAGTATCGCATCCAGAGGCCGCCGTTGTATGTGGTTTTGTCCTGGCAGTCGCTCCAGGTGCCGGCGCACGAGATGTCGCCGGTGGCGTAGCAGTCATGCACCTCGCAGCGCGAGAGCATGTAGCCGATCAGGCCGCCGCAGAAGGCGTCGCCGTAGGCGCTGCCGGTGGCGGTGATGTCCACGTCGGCGCTGCATTGGAACACCTGCGATTTTTCATAAACCTCCCCGATCAGGCCGCCGCGCATATTGCCGGAGGACGAGGTGATCTGCCCCTGCGCCCGGCACTGTTTGACCGTTGCGCATTCAACGTAGCCGATCAGGCCGCCGATGTCCTCGCCGTTGCAGTTCTGCATATCGATCCGGGCCGTGCAGCCGGAGACGGTCAGCGTCAGATCCTCGTAATCATAATCGCCGTCGCCGGCATCGTCGTCCTTGCAGACCCGGCCGATCAGGCCGCCGGTATGGTTGCCGCCGCGGATGACGCCGCTGACGGCGCAATCGGTGATGCTGTCGCCGTTGCCCAGGCAGCCGTATACGGTGCCGGCCAACAGGCCGCACCCGTCGCCGCCGTTCATTTCACCGCTCACCGAGCAGCGGTCGATCCGCGCGTTGCGCGCGCGGCTGACCAACCCGCCGACGCGGCTTCCGCCTTCGCTGCCCGCGGTTTGGAAGCCGGTGATCGTAACGCCGGTCAGCGAGGCGTCCCGCGCATAGCCGAACAGCCCGGTATCGCTGCCCGAAACGGTCAGCCCGATGATCCGGTATCCGTTGCCGTTATAGTGGTGGCGGAACGGCTTGGCGTCGGACCCGATGGGCGTCCAGACGGCTGCCGACAGGTCAATGTCCGCCGTTTGTTTGAAGTACAGGCCGGCCTGACCGAGCAGGGTGGATATGTGCACCAGATCGTCCTTGTTTTGGATCAGATACGGGTCGCTGCTCGTGCCGGAGCCGGTCAGGCCCGAGGAGGCCTTGATCGTCAGCTGGATGGTGCCAGCTTTGCCGGAACCGTCGTTGGCCTGTGCCCGCACGGTGCAGCTGCCGGCCTTCAGGCCGGTGACGACGCCCTTGGCGCTGACCTTGGCGCAGTCGGCCCCGGCGGCAACGCTCCATGTGACCGATTTGTCCTGTGCGTCGGCGGGGGTCACGGAGACGCTTAGCTGCAAGGTGTCGCCCACGTTCAGCGTCGTCCGGGCCGCCGACACCGTCACGGAGGAAACTTTGATGCTCTGCGTGCCGGTCGTCTGCGGGGAGGGGACGCTCGGGTCGGTGGATTTTGCGGTGCCGGTCGTCGTTTCGGTTGGCTTTTGCGTCGCGGACGGCTCCGTCGAAGAGGGTTCGGTCTGCGCCGGTTCGGACGCGGACGGCTCCGTCGAAGAGGGTTCGGTCTGCGCCGGTTCGGACGCGGACGGCTCCGTCAAAGAGGGTTCGGTCTGCGCCGGTTCGGATGCGGTCGACGTCGGCGCGGCGGAGGTGGGCGTGCTCGTCGTGCCGGTCGGCCGGGCCGGCGTATCGGTCAGAATTGCGCAGGAGGATAGCAGCAGGCATATTGCCAGCGGCAGAGCGATCCATGCGGATTTTTTCAGCATAGAGGTAAACTCCTTTCACCGGGTTTTCACAAAACGGCCGCAGCCGCCGGAAGAGCGGCGCCGGGCCCGCTGAAAAACAGGCCCCACCTCGTGGGGCCTGTGCAGTACTTATTTCGGCGTCCTGCCGGCGCAGAGATAAAAGGCGGTCAGCAAGCCGGGGCCGGTATGCGCCCCGATGACGACGCCGAGGCTGCTGATACGGATCTCACCGAGTTCCGGGTGGGCGGCCTTGACCTGATCGCGTACCCATTCGGCGTCCTGCCGGCAATCGGCGTGCAGCAGCAGGATCTCGCGCCCGGCAGCGTCCACCTGACTCAGGTCGTGGAGGATGCCGTCGCGGATGGCAGCCAGCGCGTTTTTGCGCCCGCGCGCCTTGGTAACCACGTTGAGCGTACCGACATCCGGCACGTACAGCACCGGTTTGATTCCGAAAATGGAGCCGACCAACGCCGCCGCGTTGGACACACGCCCGCCGCGTTTGAGGTAATTCAGGTCGTCCACCGTAAAGCGGTGGGCAATTTTCAGCTTGTTTTCCTCGCCCCAGGCAATCACTTCGTCAAAGCTTGCCCCGGCCTCCATACGCCGGACGGATTCCATGACCAGCACGCCCAGACCGCCGGAGATGCAGCGGGTATCCATCACGTACAGCTTTTGCGCCGGATATTCGGTCCGGATCGTTTCGGCGGCGCGCATGGCGTTGCCGAAAGAGGCGGACATCTTTTCGGACATATCCAGAAAGAGCACGTCCTTGCCGGTCTCCATCAGCTGTTTGAAGAACTCGTAATAGGAATACTCGTTGATCATCGTCGTTTTCAGGTCGTCGCCGCCGCGCATGCCCCGGAAGATGGCCAGCCGGGAGTCCTCCCGGCAGTCATCCTGCCGCAGTTCGCCGTTGACGGTGAAACTGTACGGAATAAACGGCACATGATGCTCTTCCAGCCAGGTGTTCGGCAGATCCGCCGTGGAAGAGGTGGCAATGATATAGTGGCTCAACATAACTCCCTGCTTTCTGTGATTTTTCAAAACAGACGCCGCGTGCCGCGCACCCGGGTGTGGAAAAGTGCATCTGCCCGGCCGTCGCCCCGTCGGTCATCTATGTTTTTTCTTATTACAAAGAGGACAATTACAATTTTTTCGGCTGTAAACGACCGCTTGCCATTCGTGACCGCACAAACGGCATTTCCACCAGATCAGTTTAGATGAGCCCTTTGTAACCTGCGTCGGGCTGCATGTGTTTTTATCGCTCCACTCCGCGGCAAACTCAGGATGAGTAGTCGCCAAATCGTTGAAACCCGGCAATACTTTTTTGTTTCCGCAGTACGGACAATTGGTGTTGCGGCCTTTTCTTGTGCGCTCGGAAATGCTCGCTATCCATGTGTGGTTATGCTCGGAACATTTCCACCATACCCGTTTGTTGCTTTGTACCGCCACTTGTGAAGGAAGCAGCGGCTGGTTCCGCTCATAATCCCATTCCGCCGCCAGAGCGGGATACCGGGTTGCCAAATCGTTTTTTCCGGCCACCACCGCTTTCCCGATACAAAACGGACAATTACTGCTGCGACCGCATCTGTGGTTAGGAGTATCTTGCCATACGTAACCGCACACGTGGCATTTCCACCAAAACTTAACGTTGGACATCGCCGGCACGGCCGTCGGAAGTACCCGGCCGTTCTTTTCGGCATACCATTCCCGGGCGATATCCGGAAACCTTTGCGCAATGCTGTTTTCGATTCGGACCTGCCTGAAATGTTCAAGGATCGTTATGCGGTCGCGGTCAATATCGACGTCCGGACAAGCACAGGCAAGAATATCGAAAAGAGCCCGTATCCCTTCTGACAGATGATAATCTTCGCAGGTGATGCGAACGGCGTTTTCCGTATCCGTCAATTGGGGAGCCCGGAAGCGGATCATGCGGATCCCGTTGTCGAGGCAGTATCTATCTTTCACGTTGTCCTTATATAAGGATTTGGAGGAGCGATGGTAAACATACCCATCGTATTCGATGGCGGTGCGGATAGAGGGAATATAAATATCGAATTCATATTTCTCACGGTATCGATTGACGGCGTCGGGAAATGCCTGCGCTACGTAAAAGAAAACGATTTGTTCCGGCCGGGAGGTGGAGGCTTTGGAGCAGGCGGGGCAACCTTCACCCGCCGTTCTGTGTGTGATGGTCGTCTCCCACTCGTTTCCGCAGAAGCCGCACAACCACCAGACTTTTTTATTGCTGTGTACGGCAAAATCTTCCGGCTTTTTATCCCCGTTTTTTATAGGATGCCACTCTTTTGCAATGTCGGGACAATTGACGGCCAGATTGTTCCGTTGCGCGTGCGTTTTGATTTTTTGCGAAGAAGAGCGTCGCTTGGAACAGACCGGGCAACCGGTGTTTTCCGTTGTTCTGTGATTGATGGTTGCCGCCCACTCGTTTCCGCAACAGCTGCATAACCACCAGACTTTTTTATTGCTGTGTACGGCAAAATCTTCCGGCTTTTTATCCTCGTTTTTTGTAGGATGCCACTCTTTTGCGATGTCGGGACAATTGACGGCCAGGTTGTTCCGCTGCGCGTGCGTTTTGATCTTGTGCGCAGAGGAACGTTGCCGCGCGCAGACCGGGCAGCTGGTATTTCCGGACACTCTGGAGTAAACAGATGTCTGCCATTGATGTCCGCATACAGAACAGCGCCAAAAATAACGTTGGGTGCTCCAAAGTGAGATGCCATCAGGAGAAACGCCGTTTTTCTCTTGATCCCATTCAGCCAAAAGCCGAGGATCGTTGCCCACAGTGTTTTTTCTTTGCAACGTAGCGACTTTCTCCTTCCTTCGGGATGGCGGGATCGCCCGTTCATCTGGTTGCCGCGTGACGAGCACCCGGGTCTTCGGTTGACTTTGTGTGCCGGAAAACGGCATAAATCATAAAAAGTATACCATAAATCCTTTTGCTTTTCAATCCTTCCGGGGCATGAATGATTCCTTCCGGGGCATGAATGATTATCCGCCGGGCGCGGCGGAAACCGCCTGCTTTCGGGGAATAAAAGCCGCTTTTCCCGCATAGCGGCCCTGTTCTTTCGCATAAACTTCCGAAAAAGCTTTTTTGGGAGGCTAAATATTTTTTTCGGCAAAAAACAGGGCGAAAACCGCCGGATCATACAAAGGAAAAATAAGAAGAAAAAACTTTGGCCGAATAAACCCGTATTTTTTTTGTTTGCCGTTGCAAAAAAGGAAAAAGTGCAGTATAATGGCTTCATACGGACCCGGTTTCGGGAAAAGAAAGAAGAATCGAAATGGAATATACCATTACCATTGCCGGCAAGGTGCGGCATCTGCCCATCTGCCCCGTTAATGAAAACCTGTCCATCGCCGGTTTCGTCATGTTCGGCGACACCGAGCTGACCGAGGCCTGCGCCGAGGAACTGCTGGCGCGCGCGCCGGCGTTCGACGTGCTGATCACGGCCGAATCCAAGGGCATCCCGCTGGTATGCTCGATGGCGCGCCTCTCCGGCAAGGGGCGGTATGTGCTGGCGCGCAAATCGGTCAAACTGTATATGAAAGACGTCGTGAGTTTTGCGGTCCGCTCCATCACGACCGCCGCTCCGCAGACCCTGTATCTTGACGGCGGCGACGTTGCGTACCTGGCGGGCAAGCGGGTGCTGATTGTCGACGACGTTATCTCCACCGGCCGCTCGCTGGAAGCGCTGGAGAATCTCGTCACCACGTCCGGCGGGCAGATCGTCGGGCGCATGGCCGTCCTGGCCGAGGGGGACGCGATCGGCCGCCCGGATATCGTCACGCTGGCCGATCTGCCGCTGTTCCACCCGGACGGCACGCCGATGTAATACGGAGCCAAGCCGCCTTTTGTAACCGAAAGGCGGCTTTTTTGACCGCCGCCGCCTCCGCAGGGGAGAAAGGGCGTTTTTCCGCCGGAAGACGACAGAAAAACGGGCCGGCAAATCTTATTTTTTTGACAGATTTCTTGCTTTCCCGTGTTGACTTTCCGGCGGCGGCATGGTAAAATAAAATCGCAAAAAATAAATAGTACAAATAACCGATATATCTTTGAATGTTTGGTTCCCAAGGGCTCAAAAGTCTCTACCGTGACGCCCCAAGTCACGACTATTGGTTGTGTGCGGCCCGTCAGGGTCGTTCCGGGTGTGGGAAACAACAGCGTTTTGTTTCCTTTTTTCTTTTTTGTATGTCGCCGTCGGCCGGTCGGCCGCCGGACAACATAAAGTAAAAAGTTTTAATACGGAGGATGAGAAAATCATGAAGAAAAAACTGTTTGGCGTCGTTGCGCTTGCTCTGGCAGTCGTGATGATGGCGGCCTGCCTCGGCGGTTGCGGCAATAACGCCGGTTCCAAGAGCGAGATCAAGCTTCCCGCATACGACGGCATCACCGAGCAGAAGGTCACCGGGGAGATCCCCGCCACCTTCAAAGTCGGCCTGATCTGCCTGCATGACAAAAACTCCACGTACGATAAGAACTTTATCGCGGCGATGGAGAGCGTGCAGCAGGAACTCGGCCTGACCAACGAGCAGGTCATCATCGCGACCGGTATTCCGGAAGGCGCCGAGTGCAAAGACAAGGCGGTTGAGATGGCGGAAGCCGGCTGCCAGGTCATCATCGCCGACAGCTTCGGCCACGAGCAGTACATGATCGAGGCGGCCAAGCAGTATCCGAACGTTCTGTTTGCGCATGCTACCGGCACCAAGGCCCACATGAACACGGATCTGCCCAATTATGTCAACGCGTTTGCCTCCATTTATGAAGGCCGTTACATCGCCGGCGTCGTGGCCGGTATGAAACTGAAAGAAATGATCGACTCCGGCAAGATCACCGAAGACAAAGCCAAGGTCGGCTACGTCGGCGCGTTCACCTATGCCGAAGTGATCAGCGGTTACACCTCCTGGTTCCTGGGCGTGCGCTCCGTCGTTCCGTCCGCCACGATGGAAGTGACCTTCACCGGCAGCTGGTATGACGAGACGGCCGAGAACAACGCCGCCAAGAAGCTCATCAGCAACGGCTGCGTCCTGCTCAGCCAGCACGCGGACAGCATGGGCGCCCCGAACGCCTGCGAAGAAGCCGGCGTGCCGAACGTCAGCTACAACGGCTCCACCTATGCGGCCGCGCCGAACACCTTCCTGGTTTCCAGCCGTATCAACTGGGCTCCGTATTATAAATACCTGATCGACTGCAAGATCAACAACAAGACGGCTATGAAGGACTACACCGGCACGATCAAGACCGGTTCCGTCGAACTGACCGATCTGGGCTCCGCCGTGGCCGAGGGCACGCTGGACAAGGTGATCGAAGTCCGCAAAGCA
Source organism: Clostridia bacterium (assembly GCA_017518415.1). Taxonomy (GTDB): domain Bacteria; phylum Bacillota; class Clostridia; order Oscillospirales; family Acutalibacteraceae; genus RGIG6098. The sequence continues at coordinate 5,495 of JAFWVC010000012.1, read as the reverse complement.
CTGGCTGACGGCACCCTGAAGGTGTTCGATACCGCCAAGTTCACCGTGGAAGGCAAAAAGCTGGATTCCTATCTGGCCGACGTCGACGACATGGGCGACTATGTCGGTGAGACCGAAGCGATTGCCGACGGTTACTTCCATGAGTCCGAAAAGCGCTCCGCCCCGTACTTTGACCTGACCATCGACGGCATCACGCTGCTGGATAAGAACTTCGGCTGATCCGTGACGGCCGGACCTGTAACAGAATAACACAATAGGAATGGGGACCGGTCGGTTTACTTGCTGGTCCCTATCTCCTTTTTAAGAAAGTACGGGTGACTATGGGGAACAACTTAGCCATCGAAATGGTCAACATCACCAAGGCCTTCGGGACCAAGGTGGTGGCCAACAAACACGTGAATATGGACCTGCGCGAGGGCGAGATTCTGGCCGTCCTCGGTGAGAACGGGAGCGGCAAGACCACGCTGATGAATATGATCGCCGGCATTTATACGCCGGACAGCGGCAAGATCATCGTGCGCGGGGAAGAGGTCGTCATCAAATCGCCGATCGACGCGTTCCGCTATCACATCGGCATGATCCATCAGCACTTCAAACTGGTGGACCTATTTACCGCCGCGGACAATATTCTGCTGGGCGAGCGCATGCCGGACGACTACGGGCACGGCCCGAAGTTTTTCCGGTGGCTCCGGTTCAACCATTTGTCCCGCAACCGGGTCAAAGACCTTCAAAAAACGGTGGACCGGTACGGTTTCGGCCTTGACCTGTCCCGGAAGATCTACGATATGTCGGTCAGCGAAAAGCAAACGGTGGAGATCATCAAGGTGCTTTACCGGGGCGCCGACATCTTGATTCTGGACGAGCCGACCGCCGTGCTGACTCCGCAGGAGATCGACAAGCTGTTTGCCGTGCTGCGCAAGATGCGCAACGAGGGCAAGAGCATCATCATCATCACCCACAAGCTCAACGAGGTCATGGCCATCAGCGACCGGGTCTGCGTGCTGCGCAAGGGCGAGCATATTGCCACGGTCGAAACGGCGAAGACCACCGAAAAAGAGCTGACGGATATGATGGTCGGCCAAAAGATCGACCTGAACATCAACCGGACGGGTCCCGTCCAGCCGCTGCCCCGGCTGATGGTGCGCGACATGAGCGTCGTCAATAAAGAAGGGCGGACCGTGGTGGACCACGTTTCCTTCGACGTGTGCGGCGGGGAGATCCTTGGCATCGCGGGGATTTCGGGCAACGGCCAGAAGGAACTGTTGGAAGGCATTGCCGGCCTGCAGCCCAAGGCCGGCGGGGACGTGATTTTCCGCAACCCCAAACGCGACAAGCCGGTCACGTTTTATCATAAGGACCTGAAAAAGATCCGGGCTATGGCGGCCGAAGGGTTCTTCCATTATCCGGACGGCGAGTGCGTCGACCTGCGCGGCAAAAAGGATAAAGAGGTCATCCGCCTGGTGAACGGGGAACAACTGCTGTTCTATGAGGACGAGATCATCGACCTGAAGGACAAAACACCCCGCGAGATCCAGGAACTCGGCATCAAGCTGTCCTTTGTGCCGGAGGATCGCCTGAACATGGGGCTTGTGGGCAATATGAGCATCGTGGACAATATGATGCTGCGCTCCTACCGCAAGAGCCGTTCGGTGTTTGTCAACCGGAAGCGGCCCAAACAGCTGGCGGATGATATCATCCGCGACCTGGAAGTGGTCACGCCCAGCGACATGGTGCCGGTGCGCCGGCTGTCCGGCGGCAACGTGCAAAAGGTGCTGGTCGGGCGGGAGATTTCCTCTTCGCCAAAGGTGCTCATGGCCGCTTATCCCGTGCGCGGGCTGGACATCAACAGCAGCTACACCATCTATAACCTGCTGAATATTCAAAAGAGAAAGAACGTGGCCGTCGTTTACGTCGGCGAGGATCTGGACGTGCTTCTCGCTTTGTGTGACCGGATCCTTGTGCTGTGCGGCGGGCGCGTCTCCGGTATTGTGGATGCGCGGCATATCACCAAGGAGGAACTTGGCCTGATGATGACCAAAGTTCCCGATATTGTCCCGTCCTATACGTATGAAGGCTTGCAGAAGGAGGCGGAGGACAATGGCTAACAGCGAAAAACACGTCAAGGAACCGCTGGTGCACCTGACCCGCCGCATGAACGTCTCAGCCTCTTTTGCGTGGATGATCCGCATCGGCGCCTTCATCCTTTCCATCCTCGTCTGCTGCCTGATCAGCAGCCTGCTGTCCGACAAGGTGTCGTTCGGGTTCTTTTTCAAGTACCTGTTCGGGGGCACCTTCGGGTCGAGCATGCTGATCATGAATCTGCTGCGGGATCTGGCCATTTATCTGCTGCTGGCGCTGGCCGTGACCCCCTGCTTCAAGATGCGCTATTGGAACATCGGCGGCGAGGGGCAGGCCATGATGGGCGCCTTCGGCTGCTCGCTGGTCGTGGCGTACGCCTCCGGAAAACTTCCCGTGTGGGGTACGATCCTGCTCTCCTTTGCGGCGGCGGTGGTGCTGGCCGTGTTCTGGGCAGTCGTTCCGGCGCTGTTCAAGGCCAAATGGAACACGAATGAAACGCTGCTGACGCTGATGTTCAACTATATCGCTATTTGTCTCGGCGCCTATCTGATCAAAAAGGTCGCGCCGATGGGCACGGGCATCCTGAACTTTCAGGACGGTACGCTGGCCTCGCTCGGCGTGGGCGATTTCTGGATCATTGTCGTCACGGTCACCGTACTGACCGTGCTGATGTTCATCTATCAGAAGTACAGCAAGCACGGGTACGAGATCGCCGTCGTGGGCGAAGCACCCAACACGGCCCGCTACATCGGTATTAACAACAAGAAGGTCATCGTGCGCACGCTGCTGCTGTGCGGTATCCTCAGCGGGATAGCAGGCTTTTTGCTGGTCTCGGTCAAGGACGCAAGCTTTTTGTCCGACAGTACCAGCCAGTCGACCGTTGCGGGCCGCGGGTTTACCGCTATCCTGATCTCCTGGCTGGCGCATTTCCATCCGCTGGCAATGGCCCTGACCTCCTTCCTGGTCGTGTTCATTACGCGCGGCGCCAACCAGATCGGCAACATGGCCCGGCTGGGCAACAGTTACGCCGGCATGATGGTGGGGATCTTCTTTTTCTTCATCATTGCGACCGAGTTCTTCATCAACTTTAAGCTCAATTTCCGTCCCCGGGCGGAAAAGGCCGCACCGGCCGGCGCCGGACCCAAACCGGCAGGGGAACAGGAGGGAACGGTATGATCACAGTTATCACACAGGCGATCCGTTTCGGCATCGTGTTCCTGTACGGGTCGACGGGGGAGATCCTGATCGAAAAATCCGGCCACCTCAACCTGGGTATCCCGGGCATTATGTGCCTGGGCGGCGTCGGCGGCTGTATGGGCGCTTATTGGACCTATCAGGCCGGCGCGCCCGCCTTCCTGGTCGTGCTGGTCGCCGTACTGATGGCGATGCTGTTCGGCGGCCTGGGCGGCCTGCTGTACGGTGTGTTCACGATCACGATGCGCTGCAATCAGAACGTGACCGGTCTTTCGCTCACGACGTTCGGGGCGGGTATCCTGGGCTTTTGGGGCACGCAGATGGGAGAAAAGGAGATCATGTTCGCCCCGGCCAGCCGGTACGCTTTTACGCCGTCTCTCTTTTTCGGCAACTCCACGCCGGACAACTGGTTTACCACCATTTTCATGTCGCACGGCGTGCTGGTGTATCTCGGCATCCTCTTCGCCGTCATTGTGTACCTCATCCTCAACCTGACCCGGACGGGCCTGTCGCTGCGGGCGGTGGGCGAAAACCCGGCGGCGGCGGATGCGGCCGGTATCCCGGTCATCCGGTATAAGTACGTGTCGTGCGTTATCGGTGCGGCCATTTCGGGCGTCGGCGGTGCGTTCTACCTGCTGGATTGCACGCGCGGTTCACTGGAATATATGATCGACGCCATGGGGTGGCTTGCCGTCGCACTGGTCATTTTCTCGCTGTGGCGCCCGAACATCAGCATCTTCGGTTCTTTCATCTTCGGTTTTTTGTATATCCTGCCGCGGTATATCGAAGGCGTCGGCCTGGCGGAAAAGGAATTGCTGAAGGTCATCCCGTATGCGGTGACCGCGCTGGTGCTGATCGTCATCAGCTTCTTCAACAAGAAGGAGACGCAGCCGCCGGCCGCCCTCGGTCTGCCGTACTTCCGGGAAGACAGATGATCCCGGACCCGTCAAAAGAGCATAAAAAGCGTCCCGGCAAACAGCCGGGGCGCTTTTTTGTGTCCGGTTACGTCTGAATCACGGCTGCTTTTTGACAAAGCCGTGCACGCCGTATGCCTTTAACAGATCGACGCGGCTGAGTGCGGCCACCAGCACAAAGGATCCCGCGGCCCCGACGATCCCCTGCATGACGTTGCCGGACACGCCGGCCAGGGCGGGTACGAACCCTTCTTTGATGACAGCGGCCTCATACAGATAGTAGCCTGTTACCATGACGGCTTCGGCAGTCACGGCGCCGGTGATCCAACCGGCACGGGGGTGCCTGGCAAAGAGGGAGGGGAGCAGGGATACGATCAGGGCCATCGCGGCCTTGATCAACAAGGTACCGGGTATATACACGGGGTATCCGGCCAGCAGGTCGGCCAGCGCCGAGCCGAGGCCGCCGGCGAGCATGCCGTAAAACGGGCCAAGCAGCCAGCCGCTGAGTAAAACGGCGCAGTCGCCGAGGTTGAGATATCCGTTTGTGGGCGAAGGGATCCGTATCGTCAGCGTCAGCAGGCAGGTCAGGGCCATCATGACGGCGGTCGTTGTGATTTTCAGTAACGGATGATCGCGGTATTTCATATGGTTCTCCTGTAAAAGGTCCGGCGTCCGGTGGTTCCGGACGCCGGGACGGGGTCAGTCGGCAAACAACGGCGTGGAAAGGTACCGGTCGCCGGTATCCGGCAGCAGGACCACGATGAGCTTGCCGGCGTTTTCGGGCCGCTTTGCCAGTTCGATGGCCGCAAAGGTCGCCGCGCCGGCCGAGATACCGACCAGGACGCCCTCGCTTTTGCCGATCGCTTTTCCGGTGGCAAAGGCGTCTTCGTTGGAAACGGGGATGATCTCATCATAGATTTTGGTGTTGAGTACGTCCGGCACAAACCCCGCGCCGATCCCCTGGATCTTATGCGGGCCGGCCAAGCCGGTCGACAGTACGGCGGAGGTGGCCGGTTCCACGGCGACGACTTTGACCTGCGGTTTTTTGGCTTTCAAGTATTCTCCGACGCCGGTCAGCGTGCCGCCCGTGCCGACCCCGGCGACAAAGATGTCGACCTTGCCGTCGGTATCTTCCCAGATCTCGGGGCCGGTGTGCTCGCGGTGCGCCGTCGGATTCGCGGGGTTGACGAACTGCCCGGGAATAAAGCTGTTCGGGATTTCGGCGGCCAGCTCGTTGGCTTTGGCAATGGCGCCTTTCATGCCTTTTGCGCCCTCGGTCAGCACGATCTCGGCGCCGTACGCCTTGAT
>JAFWVC010000121.1 GCA_017518415.1 Clostridia bacterium | reverse complement strand
GGCTATTGTCATGCCCGGAACGAGGCGGGGGCCCCGGCCGGGTGTGCCGAAGTTGGGTACGCTGGGGTCTTCGTGCAAGTCCGTGCCTACGCCGTGGCCGACAAACTGCCGTACCACCGAGTAACCACGTACCTCGACATACCGCTGGACAGCGGATCCGATGTCGCCGATGCGACCGCCGGCTTGCGCCGCGCGGATCCCTTCCATGAGACTTTCGCGGGTCGCGTCGAGCAGACGCTGCGCTTCGGGCGAGATATCTCCCGCGCCGAAGGTGGCAGCGTTATCGCCGTGAAACCCGTTGAGGTAAGCGCCTACATCGATGCTGACGATGTCGCCCGCACGGATGATGCGCTTACCCGGTATGCCGTGGATGACCGTTTCATTGATCGAGATACAGGCGCTTGCGGGGAACCCGCCGTAACCGAGAAACGAAGGCTTGGCTCCCTCGCTCTCGATATACTTGCGGATCACGCGGTCGATCTCGAGCGTCGAAACGCCCGGTTCGACCGCCGCCCCGCCGATTTGCAGCGCTTTTGCCGAGATCCGGCAGGCTTCCCGCATGGCGGCAAGCTCCCGGCTGTTCTTGACAGTAATCATAATACAGGCCCTTCTCAAGCGTTCAGGGCGGCAAGGGTCAGGCGGGTGGTATCCTCCACCTTTTCCTGACCTTCGACGACGAACAGCTTGCCTTTGGCCGCGTAAAACCCTTTCAGCGGCTCAGTCTGCTCATGATACACACGCAAACGTTCCTGCAACGTTTCGGGCCGGTCATCCTTGCGTTGAACAAGGGCGTCGCCGCAGTGGTCGCACACGCCGTCTACCTTCGGCTTTTTGTAGTCGAGGTGATACGTGGCGCCGCACTTCAGGCAAACGCGGCGACCCGACATACGCCGGGTGATCGCTTCGTCGCTGACCGCGATCTCAATGACGCGGTCGACTTCGATCCCCATGCGTTCGAGTGCCTCGGCCTGCGGAATGGTCCTGGGGAAGCCATCGAGGATGTATCCTCCGGCGCAGTCTTCCCGGGAGAGGCGTTCACGGACGATGCCGATGACCACCTCATCCGGTACCAGCTGGCCGGCTTCTACATACCGGCGGGCTTGCAGGCCCATTTCGGTCCCGCTTTTCAACGCTTCACGGATCATATTGCCCGTGGAAATGGTGGGGATATGCAGGTACTCGCTGATGACTTCAGACTGGGTACCCTTTCCCGCACCGGGTGCTCCTAACAGAATCAGCTTCATGCGCGCCTCCTGTTTTATTCGAGGAAACCGCGATAATGACGCATCATCATCTGGCTCTCGATCTGCTGGGTCGTTTCAAGCGCGACGCCGACGATAATCATGATAGACGTACCGCCGAGCGACAGCCCGTAAATACCGGAAAACTTACCGAACAGAGACGGGAACAATGCAATGATGCCCAGGAACAGCGCCCCGATCAGGGTCACTTTGCCCAACACGCGCTTGATGAAATCCGACGTGGGTTTGCCGGGGCGGTAGCCCGGGATTGCGCCGGAGTTCTTGCGCAGGTTGTTCGCCATCTCCACCGGGTTGTACTGGATGGTGACGTAGAAGAAGGCAAAACCGATGATCAGCAGGAAATAAAGCACAATGTAGACCCAGCTGCTCTCCCGGAACCAGGAGAGGAAGGTCTCCATAAAGGAGCCGGATGCCGGATCCGGGAAGAACCCGGCGATGATGTTGGGCATGTTGACGATTGCGGAGGCCAGAATGATGGGCATCACGCCGGACATATTGACCTTGATCGGGATGTAGGTGCTCTGCCCGCCATACATCTTGCGGCCAACCACGCGCTTGGCGTATTGGACCGGGATGCGGCGTTCGGCATCCGACATAAAGACGATAAACGCGATCATCAACAGGAACAGCACCAGGATCAGCGGGACCAGGATGACGTATTTCAGCCCGCCCTCGTCGATGTACTTGATGCCGGTCTGGAAAAACAGCTGCCACAGATAGCTGGCGGCCGTCGGTGCCCGGGAAATGATACCGGCAAACAGCAGGATAGAGATACCGTTGCCGATGCCTTTTTTGTTGATCTGCTCGCCGAGCCACATCATCAGCGTGGAACCGGCCGCAAAGCAGAGGATAATCACGACCGCGGCGAAGAACTGCGCAAAACCGGTCTTGGCTTCGGACACCAGCGCGCCGTATTTATTGCGCACCATGAAGTAGTACGCAATACCCAGCAGCAGGCCCAGACCCACGGTGGTGTAACGGGTGATGGCGCCGAGTTTCTTGCGCCCCGCTTCCCCTTCCTTGGACAGACGCTCCAGCGGAGGCAGAGCCACCGTCAGCAGCTGGATGATAATGCTGGCGTTGATGTACGGAGTGATGGACAGCGCAAAGATACTCGCGTTGGAGAAACCGCCGCCGGACAGCAACGTCAGATAAGCCATAAAGCCTTCGTTGCCGTTGACGGCGTTGCGCAGGATTTCGACGTCCACAAAGGGAACCGAAATGGCAGAACCGATCCGGAAGATGAGGATGATAAACAGCGTGTACAACAGCTTTTTACGCAGGTCCACGATCTTCCAGGCATTGATCAGGGTCTGGAACATTTCAGATCACCTCTGCCTTTCCGCCGGCGGCTTCGATTTTCTCTTGTGCCGACTTGGAAAAGCCGGAAGCCTTTACCGTGATTTTTTTCGTCAGCTGACCGTTGCCCAGCACTTTGATCGCGCCCGCGTTCTTACGAACCAGACGGGCCTCTTTCAGTGCAGCGATATCAACGATGGCGCCGTCCTCGAAGCATTCGAGAGCAGACACGTTGATCATGGCCATCTCGTCAGCAAAAATGTTATGGAACCCTCTCTTGGGAACACGTCTTTGCAGAGGCATCTGGCCGCCTTCAAAGCCCGGACGCATACCGCGGCCGGCGCGCGCTTTCTGGCCTTTATGGCCCTTGCCGGCCGTTTTGCCCCAGCCGCTGCCGTGTCCTCTGCCGATTCTTTTCCGCGCCTGAGTGGAACCCTCGGCGGGAGCAAGCTCTTGCAGTTTCATGATATTCGCACCTCCTTGCTTGATTTGATTACGCTTCGGTTACCTCAACGAGGTGGATAATCTTGGCCACTTTGCCCTGCGTGGCCGCATTGTTCGGCTGCGTCGAAACGTCGCCGATCTTGCGCAGGCCCAGGGAATTCGCCGTGGCGATCTGGTCCTTTTGAGCGCCGATCAGGCTGTGGACCAGTTTGACTTTCAGGGCAACATCTTTCTTTGCCATTGTTTTGCCCTCCCGTTAACCTAAGATTTCCTTGGCAGTCTTGCCGCGGATAGCCGCCGTCTGCTCCACGGTGCGCAGGCTCTTGAGCCCTTCCATCGTGGCGGAAACGACGTTGTACGGGTTGTTGGAACGCAGGGCCTTGGTACGAATATCCTTGATGCCGGCCGCTTCCACAACGGCACGCACCGCGCCGCCGGCGATCACGCCGGTACCGGGGGCTGCCGGTTTCATCAGCACGCGGCCTGCGCCGTAAGCACCGATGATTTCGTGCGGGATGGTGGTGCCTTTCAGGGAAACCTTTACCAAATGCTTCTTGGCGTCCTCAATGCCTTTGCGGATCGCGTCCGGCACTTCGTTGGATTTGCCGATGCCGAACCCGACGGTGCCCTTACCGTCGCCGACGACCATCAGCGCCGCAATTTTCATGATGCGGCCGCCCTTGACGGTTTTGCTGACGCGGTTGATGGACACCAGGCGCTCTTTATATTCTTCGGAGACCGAAGACCTTCTCGAATCTTGTCTGGCCAAAGCTGTTTCCTCCTTCTGTTAAAACTTCAGGCCGCCCTCACGGGCGCCTTCGGCCAGTTCTTTGACCCGGCCGTGAAAAATGTACCCTCCGCGGTCGAACACGACCTGCGAAATGCCTTTTTCGGCGGCACGGGCGGCGATCAGCTTGCCGACCTCTCTGGCGCCTTCCTTATTGCTGCCGGAAGCTGTAAAGCCCTTTTCGTTGCTGGCAGCCGCCACCAGGGTGATACCCTTGACGTCGTCAATGATCTGGGCAACGATGTGCTTGTTGGAGCGGAACACGTTCAGACGCGGGCACTCTGCCGTGCCGGAGATCTTCCCGCGCACGCGCACATGCCGATGCAGACGCGCGGCGTTACTGTCTTTCTTGCTGACCATACTGCTTCACTCCTCCTTACTTCTTGCCCTTGCCGCCGGTTTTGCCTTCCTTGCGGCGGACGTATTCATTGACGTAGCGGATGCCTTTGCCCTTGTAGGGTTCCGGCGGGCGCTTCTCGCGGATCTCCGCGGCGAACTGCCCGACCTTTTCCTTATCGATGCCGGAGACAACGATCTTGTTGGGGGCCGGCACCTCGATGGTGATGCCTTCGACCTCGCTGACGACGACCTGATGGCTGAAGCCCAGGTTCATCACAAGATCTTGGCCCTGCTTGGCGGCACGATAGCCGACGCCGTTGACTTCCAGCTCTTTTTTGTAGCCGTCGGTCACGCCGGCGATCATGTTGGCCAGCAGCGTGCGGCTCAGGCCGTGCAGAGAGCGGTTTTCCTTCTCATCATCGGGACGGGTGACGACCAGCTCGGCGCCTTCCAGCTCGATGTGCATATGGGGATGGAACGTGCGGGTCAAAGTACCCTTCGGGCCTTTGACGGTAACCACATTATTGTCCACCGTGACGGTGACGCCGGCGGGAACGGCAACGGGTTTACGACCGATTCTTGACATATTCTTACGTACCCCCTTACCAGATAAACGCGAGGACTTCGCCGCCGATGTTTTCGCTGCGCGCCTGTTTATCCGTCATAACGCCCTTGGACGTGGAAACGATTGCAGTACCGATGCCCTTCATGACCTTGGGCATATCTTCACTGCTGGAATAGATGCGCAGGCCGGGCTTGGACACGCGGCGCAGCCCCATCAGCACAGGCGTGCGGGAAGCACCCTGATATTTGAGGGTCATCCGGATGACGCCCTGCTTGCCGTCTTCAATGATCTCAAAACCTTTTACATATCCCTCGTCAACAAGAATTTGGGCAATAGCCTTCTTCATGTTGGAAGCGGGGATCTCCACCGTGTCATGCTTGGCCGAATTGGCATTGCGGATTCGGGTCAGCATATCGGCGATGGTAT
>JAFWVC010000120.1 GCA_017518415.1 Clostridia bacterium | reverse complement strand
TTTGATCGATGTACAGAACCTTTCCAAAAAATACGGTTCCCAGTTTGCCGTGAACGACATCAGCTTTCACGTCGACGAAGGGGAGATCCTCGGCTTTTTGGGGCCGAACGGCGCCGGCAAATCCACCACGATGAATATCCTGACCGGGTATCTGTCGGCCTCCGCCGGCACGGTGAAGATCGACGGCATCGACATCCTTGAAGAACCGGATCTCGCCAAGCGGCGGATCGGCTATCTGCCGGAAATGCCGCCGCTGTACCCCGACATGACGGTGCGGGAATATCTGGATTTTATCTTTGACCTGAAAAAGTGCAAGCTGGACCGGGCCCGCCACATTGCGGAGATCTGCAAGATCATGAAGATCGACAACGTGTACGGCCGGGTCATCCGCAATCTTTCCAAGGGCTATAAGCAGCGCGTCGGGTTTGCGCAGGCGCTGGTCGGCAACCCGCCGGTGCTCATTTTAGACGAGCCGACGGTGGGGTTGGACCCGAACCAGATCATCGAGATCCGCTCGCTGATCAAAAACCTCGGCAAGCACCACACGGTCATCCTCTCGTCCCACATCCTGCCGGAGGTGGAGGCGGTGTGCGACCGCATCGTTATCATCAACAAAGGCAAGATCGCCGCGGACGACACGCCGGTCAACCTGGCCCGCCGTTATTCGGCGGACAACCGGCAGGTCGTGCGCATCGCCGGGCCGGAGGAAAACGTGAGGGATCTGCTCAGCAAGATTCCCGGGGTGGCCTCGGTGCAATCCGTCGGCGAGAAGGAGCCGGGTGCGTTCGAGTTCATGCTCACGCCCTCCGGTACGGGCGATTTCCGACGGGAGATGTTCGCACGCCTGTCGGACCGGCAATGGCCGCTGTTGAGCCTGCGCTCGATGGAAATGTCGCTGGAAGAGATCTTTATCACACTCACGCGCGAGACGGTGCCGCAGGCCGCCGCCCGCCGGAAAGGAGAGCGCTGACATGGGTGCCGTTTTCAGAAAAGAGCTGCGCGCCTTCTTCATTTCCCCGGTCGGCTTTGCCGTACTGGCCATGACCTTCGGCTTTGCCGGGTACTTCTTTTACATTTACAATCTGGGGTACGGGATGGTTTCGCTGACCTATGTGTTCAGCAACCTGTACCTGATCCTGCTGCTGCTGGTGCTGCCCGTGATGACGATGCGCCTGCTGAGCGACGAGCGCCGCAACCGGACCGATCAGGCGCTGCTGACCGCGCCGGTCAGCCTGACGGGCATTGTGCTGGGCAAGTTTCTGGCCGCGATGCTGGTATACGCCGTCAGCCTTTCCATCGTGTTCGTCTTCGGGCTGATCATCGCCTTTCAGGTCGCGCCGGACTGGATGACCATCTTCGGCAACTATCTGGGGCTGCTGATGCTCGGCGGGCTGATCGTGGCGGTCGGCATGCTGATCTCCAGCTTTACCGAAAGCCAGTTTATCGCCGCCATCGGCACCTTTGCCGCCTCCTTCGGCCTGCTGATGATCGACCAGGTGAAGAACCTGTTCTCCAACAGTTCGCTGATCGCCTCGGTGGTCAACTTCCTGTCGGTCTCGCAGCGGTACAATTCCTTTACCGTCGGGCTGATCGAATATGACAACGTCTTCTTCTTCCTGAGCATGCAGGCGCTGTTCCTGTTCTTTACCGTGCGCGTGCTTGACCGCAGAAGATGGGCTTGAGAGGGGGCGGCAGAGATGGAAAAAGATAAACGGGATATGCTGACCGAGCAGGAAGAATCCGGGCAGCCGGCTGTCGACACGACAGCCGAAAAGACGGAAGAGCCGGCCGCCGAAGCGAAAGAAAAACAGCCGAAGCTGCACAACAAACGCCGCACCAGGATCCGCGCGATGTCGATCCTGATCACGGCGGCGGTCGCGGCGGTGGTGGTGGTGCTCAACGTCGTGGTCGGCCTGCTGGAAGACCGCTACCCCATCACCATTGACCTGACAAAGGACGATACCTATTCGCTTTCGCAGAACAGCATCGACCTGATCAGAGAAATCAAAAAGCCGGTGGATATCACCTTCTTCATGAACGACGAGATGCTCAAAAACCCCTCCACAGGTGACGAATTTGCCGACACCGTGCTGCGGCAGATGAACACCTTTGCGCAGGAGTACCGCTCCCGCAGCGGCGGTCAGGTCAACATCCACTTTGTGGACCTGACCGAGAGCCCCGCGCTGGCCAAGCAGTACGACGTGGAGGTCGGCCTGTACGACACGCTGTTCCAATGCGGGGACAAAACGCGCCTGTTCTCCATCGACAAGATGTACAAAGTGGAGCAGGTGCCGAATTATACGACCTATCAATACGACAGTTCATATTATTCGCTGGTCGAGCAGACCTTTGCCACCGGCATCCTTTCCGTCGTGGCGGATACCGGGCTGTCGGTCACCTTCCTGACCGGCAACGGCGAGCAGGAGGACATCATCGCCGATATGGGCAGCGTGTATGAGGACAACGGCTACGCCGTGCAGAAGCTGGACTTTACCACCGCCGCCGATATCGACGAAAACTGCAAGGTGCTGCTGATCATCGGCCCGACGATCGATTTTACCGACGCGCAGATCGAGCGGCTGACCCAGTGGGTCAACAACGGCGGGATGCTCGGCCATCACCTGTACGTCACCTGCAACTATCTGGCTAAGGATATGCACAACCTGTACGAGTTTTTGGAGACGTACTACGGCGTCGCCGTGTCGGACGACGTCATTTATGAGACGGATCGCGGCAATTTACCTATTACTTCAAGTGGTTATAATCCTTTTTTACCGTACGTGAAAGTATCGGAAAATGAACTGATGCCAGACGCAACCGGGCAGAAGATGTTAATGGGCTATTCGCTGGCGCTCGACACCAAGCTGGCGCACGACCCCGACAACCTGCTGATCTTCAATACCGATATCCTCACCTTCAACACCGACAGCACCAAATTACAGCGCATCGTGTACGGCGAGGACGGCCAGGCAACACTGGAAGAGGTAGAAGACGTGACCTATCCCATCGTGGCGGCCGCCCTGGCGTGCGAGTGGAACATCGTCAACAACGAGAACGTCAGCACTTACGTGTTCGTTTGCGGCAGTTATGTTTTTGCAATGGCTGATACGTATGGATCGAGCGATAACCAAGCTTTGGTGCTCGACCCGATCAATACGATGTGCGGCAACGAGATCTCGGTGTCGGTACAGTCGCAGCAGATGAACACCGAGGCCCTGAACTTCACCGTTAAGACGGCCAACATCCTCGGGCTGGGCGTGCTGACCATCGGCCTGCCGG
>JAFWVC010000119.1 GCA_017518415.1 Clostridia bacterium | reverse complement strand
CGGGCGCCGGGGCTTTTCGTATCGTTTGGACGGATTGCTTGCCGCTTACTGTTGTTCTTTCTTGCGGTTGACCAGCAGGTTGGTGATGACGCCGAGGATCAGCGCGCAGGCCACGGCGGTGAGCTTGATATTCTTCTCGCCGAAAGTCATTACCATTCCGCCGACGCCGGCGATCAGGATGGTGGAGACCACGAACAGGTTGCTGTTTTCGTTCAGGTCGACCTTCTGGACCATCTTCAAGCCGGATACGGCGATGAAGCCGTAAAGCGTGATGCACACGCCGCCCATGACGCAGGACGGGATGGTGGCTAGGAAGGTGGTGAACGGCGCGATGAAGGAAGCGAGTATCGCCATGATGGCGGTGACAAAGATGGTGATAACCGACGCGTTGCCGGAGATGGCCACACAGCCGATGGATTCGCCGTAGGTGGTGTTCGGGCAGCCGCCGAAGAACGCGCCGACCATTGAGCCTACGCCGTCGCCGAGCAGGGTACGATGCAGACCCGGCTCTTCGAGCAGATCGGTATCAATGATCGAGGAAAGATTCTTGTGGTCGGCGATATGCTCGGCGAACACAACGAACGCAACGGGTATGTAGGCAAGCGCGATAGTACCGATGTAGGCACCGAGCGATCCGGCGTTGCCATACTCGTATCCGCCCTTGAACGCGGTGAGGAAGGTGAACTCAGGATACCATTTCATGTTCTGGAACAGCGAGAAATTGATGATCTGAAGGCTTTCGTTGCCGGTGGCGTTTCCGATGAGCGTAATGACCGTGGCGACCAGATATCCCGCGACGATACCGATGATGAACGGGACGAGCTTTGCCATCTTCTTGCCGTATACGGAGCAGAGAACAACCACAAGGAACGTTACCATTGCACACAGGAAATTTAATCCGCTGTTCAGCGAAATGTGATATATGGTAGAGGAAGCGGCGGTGTCATACACAAGGCTGGGGGAAGCCACGCCGAACGAATTGGCTATGGCGTTGCCGGAAAGGGAAAGTCCGATAATCGCAACGGTGGGACCGATAACGACGGCGGGCATCAGCTTGTTTATCCAATTGACGCCAGCGAATTTAACGATAAGAGAGATGATAACGTAGACAAGACCGGCCATAGCCGCGCCGAGGATAAGTCCGAGATATCCGAGCGAGGCGGAAACTCCGCCTGCGAACGCGGCGGACATTGAGCCAAGAAATGCGAAAGATGATCCGAGGAACACAGGACTTTTGAACTTGGTGAACAGTTGGTACACGATGGTGCCCACGCCGGCGCCGAACAGCGCGGCGGACTGGGACATGCCGTTGCCGATGATGGCCGGCACCGCAATGGTGGCCGCCAAGATGGCGAGCAGCTGCTGCAAAGCAAAGATGATCAGTTGGAGAAACTTGGGTCTGTCTTTCACGCCGTAAACGAGTTTCATGGGTGGACCTGTCCTTTCTGTTCCCCGAAGGTTGGATTTGCGCGGCAAGCGCCCGTCCGGGGCGGTGAACACGATATGTAAAATACCTATGGTAGAACACCCTGTATCATTTTTCGCACAGCAGCACGCGGGTCGCCCGGTCGTACGGCGGCAGTTCGACCTGCACCATCTCGCTGTGCGAAGTGGGAATGTTTTTGCCGACAAAGTCCGGCCGGAAGGGCAGCTCCCGGTGCCCCCGGTCGATCAGCACCGCCAGCCGGATGGCGCCGGGCCGGCCGTTGGCAAACACCGCCTCGATCGCGGCGCGCACCGTGCGCCCGGTGTAGATCACGTCGTCCGTAAGGATGACCGTTTTGCCTTTCAGGTCGCAGGGAATATGGCTTTCCGCCGCGACGGGCAGGTCGGTCATCTCGCTCAGGTCGTCCCGGTAGAGGGTGATATCGATATACCCCACCGGCACGTCGACGCCTTCAAACCGGAGGATGTTGGCGGCAATGTGCTCGGCGATCGGCACGCCGCGGCGCCGGATGCCCAGCAGGCAGAGGTTGTCCGCCCCGCGGTTCTTCTCGATGATCTCGTGCGTGATGCGGGCCAGGGACCGCAGCACCGCCGTTTCGTCCATCAGTTCGGCTTTGACGAGCATCCCGCACCCCTCCGTACGCATAAAAATAAAGGTCCTTGCGCATACCGGCAAGGACCCCTTCATCACACAAATATGACGGGATTGCAGTTGTGTAATAAAACCTTACCGGCGTCACTGCACCGCT
The DNA here is from genome assembly GCA_017518415.1 of Clostridia bacterium. Classification (GTDB taxonomy): domain Bacteria; phylum Bacillota; class Clostridia; order Oscillospirales; family Acutalibacteraceae; genus RGIG6098. The sequence goes on along the minus strand of JAFWVC010000119.1, from coordinate 47,377 downwards.
TAAAAATTTTATGGTCTTATCTTATCACAAGATACCACACGATTCGATTTTTGTAAAGGGGTTTTTCGCATTTTTTTGAAGAAATCCGTCCTTTTTTCACCGCAGATCACAGGCCGAGCTGCTGCTCGAGCAATTCGGCTGCGTCATACACCAGATCGGCGCACGGACGCTTTTTATAATACGCGGCGGTACGCGCCTCCGGCGCCGGCGGCTGGGCGCCGGGCAACCCCAACAGGTCCCGGCATATGATAGAACCGTTGCGCTGCCGGAAGGCCGCCGCCAACTGCTGTACCGCGGCGTATTGCGCCGTTTTGCCGGCCCGGTCGTCCGCGTCGCTGTACCCCTGCGCCAGACCCAGCACCAGGAACATGCCCGATACGGCGCCGCACACTTCCCGCAGGCGGCCCATCCCGCCGCCGAAGGAAGAGGCCATCTTCGCCGCCAGCGCGGCGTCCAGCCCGGTAACGTCACAAAAAGCGACGGCCACCGCCTGCGAGCAGGAATACCCCTGTTCAAACAGCTGCCTGGCTTTTTCCGCACGGGTCATTGTTCTTCCTCCTTCGGCTGCGGCGCAGGCGCGCCGGGGTGCGCCGCCCGCCAGGCCAGATAATTTTCCAGTATCAGCACCGCCGACAATGTGTCGATGACGGCTTTGCGTTTTTTGCCCCTGGTATCGGTCACGTTGAGGAAGCCGGCCGCGGCTTTGGTGGTCAGCCGTTCGTCCCACAGTACCACGGGCAGGCCGGTGCCCGCCTCCAGCTGCGCGGCAAAGGCGCGGGCCCGCGCGGCGCTCTCGCCGCAGGTACCGTCCATATTGCGGGGCAGACCGACCACGATCTGCTGTGCCCGGTGCCGCCCGGCCAGCTCCGCCACCTGACCGCACAGCGCCTGCGGATCGGCGCAGGTGACGGTCCCTACGGGAGAGGCCAGCAGTTCCGATGCGTCGCATACGGCCACACCGGTCCGTACCAGGCCCAGATCCACCGCCAGGATCTTCATGCGCATCCCCCCTCTTTCATTATGTTCAGTATAGCGCAAAAGCGGCGCCGTTTCAACCTTTTTTTCCGTATCTTGTGGTCGGGCGGACAAAAAATCCATATATATTCCGATTATATGCGGCAAAACACTTGCTTTTTATTGTTGTTTTATGGTATACTTTATAATAGATGAGGCGTTTTAGCCGTCCCATCGGTATATTTGACGACACAGGGAGGCATTGTATGAAATGTCCGTTTTGCGGCCAGGCTGAAAGCAAGGTTATCGACTCACGTCCCACCGACGAAGACAGCCGCATCCGCCGCCGGCGCGAATGCCTGGCTTGCGGCCGCCGTTTTACCACGTACGAGGTCGTGGAAACGCTGCCCATCATCGTAGTCAAAAAAGATAAATCCCGCGAGGCGTTCAACCGGGAAAAACTGCTCAGCGGTCTGCTGCGCGCCTGCCAGAAGCGGCCGGTCAGCATCGAAACGCTCGAAAAGGTGGTCGATCAGATCGAGGCGCGGGCCCAGAACTCGCTCGACCGGGAGGTGTCCTCCGCCAAGATCGGCGAATACGCGCTTGAACTGCTGCGCGACGTCGACCAGGTGGCTTATATTCGCTTTGCCTCGGTGTACCGCCAGTTCACCGATATCAACAGTTTTTACGAGGAGATCAGCCGCCTGACCGACAGCGAGGAGAGATCACTGTGAAAAAAGCCGCTGCGCTTTTGCTGTGCGCCGTTTTGCTCACGGGCGCCGTTTCCTGCGGCCCGGGCGGCCCCTCTTCTTCACCGGAGTCGCAGCAGACGACCGTCACCCCTACCACCGTCAACCTGATCGACGCGGATATCACCGCGTACCTGACGGCCGCGGAGGCGTCCGAGGTGCTGGGCGTGACGATGACGGCCGACGCCCCGCTGGAATACGGCACCCAGCTGCGCATGAGCGATGAACGGGGCGCCGTCACGCTGGACCTGGCGCTGCGGGAAGGCACGGAGGAGGACCTGCTTGCCATCGCCGCCGGGTGGGAGGACGCGCCGAACCTCGGCCGCACGGCCCGGTGGGATCCGGAAGGCGGCGAGCTGCTGATCGATTGCGGCGACGGCCATCTGCTTTCCATTGTGCTGACGCTGCCGGACACGCAGGCCAAGAACGCGCTGGTCTACTCGCGCGAGCTGGCGGACAAAATCCTTTCCCGTTTGCTCTGACAATTCTGACGATATAGAAAAAAGGACGCGGAGCCGTACTCCGCGCCCTTTTTTATTTTGTGTTCAGAAGCCGTCGTTCTCCGCAACGGCCGGGGGATCGGTCATCTCAGTCGGGCCGTCCGCCGGGTCCTTTCGGTTGTTGTTCCCGGCTATCATCTCTTTCAGCAAGCCCAGGATCTTGGTGGCCCTTTCGGTCTGATCCAGCCGGTAATAGAGTTCCGTGCCGTCCGGCAGGGACATCGTCAGCCATACGTAGTCGGTGACGGCAAACTTTACCACGTTGGAGTCGCTGCCGTCCGTCGAAAAGATACGGGCAACCAGTTCCAGTTTCCCGAGTACCGGCGTCTGTTCGGCCGTATCCAGCGCCTTCATATCGTATGCCACCTCGACCACCTTGCGGATCAGTTCAATATCGGTCACGGGGATATACTCGTCCTCTACCCAGATATCCATGCCCAGTTCCGTCATGTCCGGATCGGTCGGTGTAAACGGAACGAAAGGATCGTCATAGCCTTCGAAACGGTACGGCTCCCCGAAGGACAAATCCCGCAGCGACAGCGGCAGGATCAGCCGGTCGGCCGCCAGGTAAAACCAGTCGCCCACGTACAAACCTCTCGCATCGTTCACATACGTATCCTGCAAGCTGATTTCCTTTACAGGTACGAACCGGCCGTTCTCGAAGCAGTAGAGCAGGTAGGCAAACTCTTCGGTCCCGCTTTTCCCGATCCGGTGCGATTCGAAACCGATCAGGTTCTTGACGGGATCGGCCAGCATGGCCTTGTGATTATACTGCGCTGCGCTCCACCAGGCCCCTTCGATCTGTTCCTTGGCGATCTCGGTGACGTTGGCGGGATCGGAGATGTCAAACATCGACAACTTGACGTTGCCGTCTTCAAAACCGAAGCCGAGCAGCAGCCCTTCGCCGTACGGGTACAGATAATTGGAGAAACCGGGGATCTTCAACTCGCCGAGGATCCGGGGGTTGGCCGGGTCGGACAGGTCGGCGCTGAACAGCGGGTCGGTCTCCCGGAAGGTCACAAAATAACCGACCTGCCCGTCGAACCGCACGGAATAGACCCGCTCACCGGGGGCGAGGTCCTCGATCTTGCCCGTCACGGCCAGGTCTTCGTCCAGCACGTACAGGGCCGCGGCGGTTTCGGAGGCGGGCATGATTTCGCGCACGTCGTCGACGACCACATTTTCATAGACGACCTTGCCGTCCGCCAAAGTGGAAATGCCCTCGTTCTTTGTCGTCCCCCGCGTGGTGGTCACCACGCGCAGGTGGCCGTCGTACTCATCCATCGAAAACTGGTTGAGCAGCCAGCCGGGCACGCTGCCTTCCGCCTTGACGTCGAGGCTCCCGTCCCCTACCGCCAGGCGGAACAGACGGGTCTTCTCCTGCCGGCCGTCCCAGCACGTCCAGCCCAGGTAGAGATTCTGCCGGTTCATATACACCGTATTTCCGCAGCCAAACACGGCGCGCACGGCACCGAACTCATCCGGCTGATCCAGCCGGACAACGGTAGTCACCACGTAGGAAACGCCGTTCGGGTCGCCTGCCAGTGTAATGTTATCTTCCTTTACAGGTGATTCTTTGCCTTCGGCGGTCAGCAGCGGCACGTAGGTCTCGGGGCTGGTTTCGACCACGCCGTCCCACGGCACGTCGTAATAGCTGACGGTCACCAACCGGCCGTCGGCCAGCCGGCTGGTCATGAAATACCCGCTCTGCGTCAACTCGGAGCGCTTTTGCGGGGCGGTGCGGTCGGCCACGTCGTACAGTACGATGCGGGTTTTTATGCGGTTGTTTTCCCGGAAGGCGGCCACCAGCACCAGCGTATCGCCGGTAACGTACATTTCCGAAGCCCACGTATCGTCGAGCGTAGTCGTGCTCTGCAGCTCGATCTTCCCGCCGTCGATGGCCAGGATGCGCAGCTGCCCGTTGCCGATGCTGTAAATATAGCGCCCGTCGGTTTTGACGAAGTCCCCCTCATCCACCCCTTCCACCTGATGGGTGGTCTCGGAATGGTCACCGGACGGTTCGGCCGCTGTCTGATTTTTAGCCGCGTCTTCTCCGATCCTGTAATCCAATTGGTCCGGCAACGCCGTGTCTGTTGCAAATTCCCGTTCCCTCAGGCGTTCCGTAACGAGAACGAACCGGCTGAACAGGCTGCCGGATTCCGTGCGCATCTGCCGGATGACGGAATACACGTCGGCATAAGTGGTACCGTTGACGCTCCGGGTGGGCAGCGAGCGGTTCGGCGTGTAAAACAGCACGCCGGTGGCTACCAGCAGCGCCAGGCAGGCGGCGATTGCCAGCGTGCGCCGCAGCATGCGGGTGTGTTTGCGGGCCGGGGCCGCCGCCTCGTTCATGGCGGAAAGCACCCGCTCGTCCAGCGCGGCGTCTCCCTGGAGCGCCTGATTGGCTTGACGGTAAGATTCTTTGAAGTCAGACATCGCTGTACTCTCCTCTCAATTGACCTTTGAGCATCTGCCGGGCCCGGTATAAATGGGATTTGACAGTGCCGGTGCGGGTATGCAGGATGGAGGCGATTTCCTCCACCGAGTAGCCTTCGTAATAGAAAAGGTGGATGACGGTACGGTATTTGACCGGCAAGGCGGCCACCGCCGCCGCCACGTCGGACGTCTCGCCGCTCATGGACGGGATCTCCTCCGAAAGCGGTACGCAGCGCCGATGCCAGGCGGACGACAAAAAGCTGTTGGAACAGTTGACGGTCACCCGCAGCAGCCACGCCTTACGATGTTCCTCACACAAAAAAGCGGGCGAGGCTTTTATGTAACGCACAAAAACCTCTTGCAGCAGGTCTTCCGCCGCCTCTTTACTGCCGGTGCGGGCGTAAGCCAGCCGGAGCACCGTATCCCGATAGGCGCGGTACGCCTCCTCGGCCGAACCGGCCGGAAGGGTCGCCGGAGCAGGTACGGACATATCAAATCCTCCTTTCTGTTATCAACACCGGAGAGCAGGCCGTTTGGTTGCACGGAGAGTAAAAAAATCGCAGAAAAATTATAGCATGTTTTTTGCCGCGATAAAAGATAAAAATGTTGAAAAATCTTCAATTATATGCTAAACTGATAATTCCACGGTGATTTTTATCAAAAAAGGAGGGGTGTACGGTGCAGTTTTCCTGGAACCCGCAGCAAATGAACCGGGTGTTCGTGCTGCCGGCCTCGGTCGCGCAGCAGCATATTCGCCTGGCCGGCCCGGTGCAGCTGAAGGTGCTGCTCTGGCTGGCGGCGGAAGGCACCGGCGTGTTCGACGCACAGGCTTGCGCCCGCGCCATCGGCCGCCCGGCGGCCGACTGTACCGACGCCCTGCAGTATTGGATTGAAACCGGCGTGCTCTGCCCGGCGGACGCCGCCCCCGCACAACCGGCCGGCACCGCTCTTCCCGCCGCGGTACCGGAGGAAGAAGGTTCTGCTGCCGCCCCGCCGCGGGCCGTACCGCGGGCCGTCAAGCCGCAAATGGAAGAGGTACTGCGCCGCCAAAAAGAATGCGGAGAGCTCGGCTATCTGTTTGACGCCATGTCGGCCAGGCTGGGCAAACCGCTCTCCCCCGGCGATATGGAAACGCTGACCTATCTGTTCGACACGGTCCGGCTGCCGGCGGCCGTCATCCTTATGGTAGCCGGCTACGCGGCCGAACAGGACAAACTGTCGATGCGCTATATTGAAAAGGTCGCCCTCGGCTGGGCCGATCAGGGCCTGACGACCGTCGATGCAGCCGAGCAATACCTGTGCCGCCAGAAAAAACTGCACCGGTATGCCGACCAAATACGGCAGCTGCTCAACCTGCCGGCCTCGCCGACGGCGGCACAGGCGGCACAGGCCACGGTATGGCTGGACGAATGGAAGATGAGCGAAGAACTGATTCTTCTGGCGCACCGGCAATCCATAGAAAAAACCGGCAAGTGCCACTTCGGCTATATGCACAAGGCGTTGGAACACTGGCATGCGGACGGGATCACCGACCCCGCACAGATATCCGACGTGCCGGCCGCCGGTAAAAAGAAGCCGTCCGGCCGCGGTTCATCGATGAATCTGGACCAATACGAGCAAACCCTGCTCAAACGCGTACCGGTATATAAAAAGAGAAAGGCGTGAACCGCATGGGCTATTCCCGCGAGATCTATCAGCAGGCGCAGCGCATCCTGGCCGCCCGGCGGCAAAGGGCCGAACAGAACGCCGCCGCCCTGCACGAGCGCATCGCCCGGCGCCGCCCCGAACTGGCCGAACTGGAACGGCAGCTGGCTGCCACCTCCGTTGCCGTGGCCCGTATTTTTATGGAGGGCACGCAGGTGCCGGAGCGCATTGCCGCCCAACGCGACAAGAGTCTGGCTTTACAGCAAAAGATCACCGACCTGCTGCACCGTGAAGGAGAGCAGGCCGACAATTTTGAGCCGCAGTACACCTGCCCCCGCTGCCGGGACACAGGGCATCTGCCGGGCGGGCTATGCACCTGCATGACCGAACTGATGCAGGCGCTGGCCTGCGAACAGATCTGTCTGCAGGGCAAGATGAAACTGACGGATTTTGCCGACGTACGGGAGGACTATTATCCGGACACGCCCGACGCCTCCGGCATCATCCCGCGGGAGCGGATGCACAGCGTCATCGACTACTGCCGCACCTATGCCGAAGAGTTTGACGCCTCCTCCCCCAACCTGCTGTTGTGCGGATATACCGGCACCGGCAAAACGTTTTTGTCCCTGGCCATTGCCAGGGAGGTCATCCGGCGGGGGTTCTCCGTCATCTACGCGCCGGTGCAGCAGCTGCTGTCCCGGTTGGAGAAGGAACACTTCGGCCGCAGCGACGAGGACAGCATGCAGCCGTTGACAGACTGCGACCTGCTGATCATCGACGACCTGGGCACCGAGTTTACCTCGCCCTTTTATATTTCCTGCCTGTATCAGATCGTCAATACCCGGGCGCTGGAAGGCAAGCCCTGCATCATCAGCACCAACCTGTCCCATTCCGAACTGCTGGAGCGGTACGGCGAACAGTTGGCCTCCCGGCTGACGGGGCTGTACGTGCCGCTGCTGTTTTTCGGCAGGGATATCCGGCAGATCATGCTGGACGCCCAATGGTAACAGTTTTGTAAGAATGCTTGACAAACGGCGGTCCCGGTCATACTATTTTATAAGATTGCTTTTTTATTTCATTGACCGTTTGTTCCGTCAAACGGTCCGGGAGGTTCTTTCATGCCTGACAACGACAACACAACGCTTTGTATGGGGTGCATGCAGCCGACCGACGGGCAGGCGCAGTGCCCCCATTGCGGCTATCCGGCCATCGGCGCCAACCCGGCGGAATATCTGCCCGTGCGCACGGTGCTCTCCGGCCGCTATCTGATCGGCCGGGTGCTGACCGTCGGCGGCGGTGAAGCCGTTTACATGGCCTATGACCAGCAGCTGCACTCCGCCATCCGCGTGCATGAGTTCTGCCCGGGTGCCCTGTGCGAGCGCGCGGCGGACGGCTCGATCGCCCCGCGCGGCGGCAGCGAACAATCCTTTACCGATTATCTGGAAAAGTTTCTGCACCGGGCCCGCGGCATCGCCAAAATGCGCGACCTGCCCTGCACGGTCCCGATTTACGACATCTTTGAGGAAAACGGCACCGCCTATACGGTGGAAGAGCCGTGCGACGGCGTGGCGTTGGAACAGCGGCTGACCCAGATCGGCGGCGTGGCCCGCTGGGAAGATATGCGGCCGGTCGTCATGTCGCTGCTGTCCACGTTGAGCACCTTCCACGCGGCGGGACTGTACCATCTGGGCATCAACCCCTCCAATATCATCGTCGGCCGGGACGGCCGGCTGCATTTGACGGAGTGGTATATTCCGGAGGCGCGCACCGTCGGCAGTGAGATCCAGCCGGAGATGGCCGCCGGATACGCCGCGCCGGAGCAATACGCCTTCGGCGCCGTCTGCGGGGCGGCCGCCGACGTGTATGGCATCACCGCCGTACTGTTCCGCATGCTGACCGGTCAGAACCCGCCGGAGCGCACCGCCGGCCGCAGCGAACAAAGCCTGATGATCCCGGCCGAGATTGCCCGCGCCCTGCCCGACCAGATCAAGAGCGCGCTGGTCCACGGCCTGCGTGTGCACGAAGGGCAGCGCACCCAGACCATTGATGAACTGTACGAGCAGTTGGCTACCGAGCCGGCCGTCGCGATGCTGAAAAGCGAACCGGCGCCCGCCGCGCCGCCGCCCGTCAAAAAGAGCCACAGCGGCCTGATCGCCTTTATTGTAGTGCTGCTGGTGCTGCTGATCCTGCTCGGTGCCGGATACGGCGTGCTGTGCATGCTCTACCCGCAGCTGAACGTATTTGCCGACCGCTCTGCCCCCTCGTCGAAGCCGGTTTCCACTTATACAATCCTCAGCAACGTCTCCTCGGAGCCGAGCGAGGTGCTCAAAGACCCGTATATTGTGGACAATCTGGTGGGCGAAAACGTATACGAAATGAAGGAAAAACAGCTGAGCGGCAACATGGTCATCGACATTGTCGGGATGGACTTTTCCGACAAGCGGCCGCGCGGCACCGTGATCTCGCAGGAGCCGGCCGCTTATACCAAAGCGGAGCGCAACAGCGTCATCCGCGTAATCGTCAGCCTCGGGTCGGAAAACATGACGGTGCCCGACGTATCCGGCTGGACGGCCGAGAATGCCCGCGCTTATCTGGAAGCGCTCGGCCTGCGGGTCAGTGAACGGCTGATCGAAGTGTCCTCGTTTGAGAAGGGCACGGTGCAGGAGACCTCCCCCGCCGCCGGCACGCAGGTACTCTACGGCAGCAAAATCATGCTGGTGGTCAGCAACGTCGAACAACCGAAGGAAGAACCGGCCGTACCTGACGCACCTCAGACGCCGGATACGCCAGCCAACCCCTGATCAAGACTTTTTGCGGCCCGGGCAGGCATTGCCGAACCCGGGCCTTCGCATACCGGAAGGCAGGTGAACCGCATGGATTGGTCCGAAAGCAAGAAGAAAAAGATACTCGGCATCATTTCGGTGCTGGTGCTGCTGGCGCTGGGCGGCTTGCTTTCCTGGCTTGTATGGAGTTATCTGTCCAGCGTGGCGCAGACGCCGACGGATTTCAAAAATTATATCGAATCCTTCGGATGGACCGGGCGGTTGATCGCCGTCGGTATCCAGATCCTGCAAGTCGTGATCGCCCTGATTCCCGGCGAACTGGTTGAGATCGGCATGGGGTATGCCTTCGGCCCGTGGGAAGGCACGCTGCTGTGCCTGTTTGGCACCGCGGCGGCAGCCTGCGCGGTTTTTTTGTTCACCAAAAAGTTCGGCGTACGCATGGTGGAGTGGTTCGTCCCGCACAAAAAAATCGACGAGCTGCGGATCATCAACAGCGACGTCAAACTCAAACGCACCGTGTTCCTGCTGTTCTTCCTGCCCGGCACGCCGAAGGACCTGTTCGTCTACTTTTTCGGGCTGACGCGGATACGCCTGCCGGAGTTTCTGATCATTTCCACCATCGCCCGTATCCCGTCGGTGGTCTCTTCTACCGTGGGCGGCACGTTGATCGGCAGCAAGGACTATTTGCCCGCCGTGATCTTGTTTGCGGTGACCGGCGGCGTGAGCGTGCTGGGACTGTACCTCTATAACGTACTGCTGCGCCGCTGGCGCAGCCGGAAGGAGAAAAAAGAAACGGCCGGAGAAAAAGACACATAAGAACGGCCATATAAAAGCAGGGACGGACCCGGGGGTCCGTCCCTGCTTTGTCTGCCGCCGCGTATGCCGGGCGCGCGCGGTTTATTTCTGCGTTTCTTCCACCTGTGCGGCCAGATCGGCCCATTGCTCCATAAGAGCTTCCAGCTCGGCCGATAACCGGGAAAGCTGATCGGTCAGTTCGGACGCCCTGACGTAATCCGAAGCAGTCTGCGGATCTTCCAGCAGGCGGGTCAGTTCCGCCTGCCGCTGCTCGGCGTCGGCAATCTGCCGCTCGACCCGGCGCAGCTCCCCCGCCGCCTGACGGGCCCGGGCCGCCTGCTGCTTGCGCAGCAGATACAGGTTTTCCTTCTTCGGCTCCTGCGTCGCGGGCGGCTCCGGCTCAGGCGGCCGGCGGGCCGCCAGATACGCGTCGTAATTTTCGCCGCCGTCCTCGATCCCGTCGGGCGTGAGCACCGCCACGCGGGTGGCAAGCCGGTTGATAAAATACCGGTCGTGCGAAACGGCCAGCAACGTCCCGTCATATTGCAGCAAGGCCTGCTCCAACGCCTCGCGCGAGCGGATATCCAGGTGATTTGTCGGCTCGTCGAGCAGCAGCAGGTTATCCCCCGCCAGCATCAGTTTGAGCAGCAGTACCCGGGCCTTCTCCCCGCCCGACAACTGCGAAACCGGCACAAACACGTCGTCCCCCTTGAACAGGAAGGCCGCCAGCGCGCCGCGCACCTGCGCGTCGCTCAGCCGGGGGTAGGCATCCCGGATCTGGTCAAAGACGGTCTTGTCCTCCTGCAGGCCCTGCTGCGTCTGGTCGTAATACCCGATGCTGACTTTGGCGCCGGACCGCACCGTGCCGTGCAGCAGCGGCAGCTTGCCCAGCAGGCCGCGCAGCAGCGTGGTTTTGCCGCACCCGTTACGGCCGAGCAAAAACACCCGCTCGCCCCGCAGCAGATGCAACTGCGCCCCGGTAAACAGCGGCCGGTCGAAACCCATCGACACCTGCTCGGCGTGCAGCACCTCGCGCCCGCTCTGCAGCCGCACCGGAAATTGAAAGGCAAACGCCTGCTCCTTTTGCGGGGCCGGCCCGGCGGTCTGCATCAGCCGGTCGAGCGCTTTCTCCTTGCTCTCGGCCGCGCGGATGCTCTTTTCGCGGTTGAAACTTTTGAGGATACGGATGCTTTCCTGCATCCTGGCGATCTGCCGCTGCTCGGTCTGGTAATGGTGTGCCTGCACGGCGGCCTCTTTTTCTCTCCATTGCCGGTGTGCGGTATAGTTACCGTCTGACATATACAGTCGGCCGTCGGCGATCTCCCACGTGCGCCCGGTGACCCGGTCCAGAAAATACCGGTCATGCGAGACGACGATCACCGCGCCGTTATAGTCGCGCAAATATTCTTCCAGCCACTCGGCCGCATCGACGTCCAGATGATTGGTCGGCTCGTCGAGCAGCAGCACGTTGGCGTTGCTCAGCAGCAGCCTTCCCATCGCCGCCCGGGAGCGCTGCCCGCCGGACAGTTCACTCACCGGCCTGTCCAGCGCGGCCGTATCAAAACCGAGGCCCAGCAGGGCGGCCCGGGCACGGGAGCGAAAATACAGCCCTCCCTGCGCCTCAAAGCGTTCCCGCAGGGCGTTATATTCGTTGATTTCCTGTTCGGTGGCGCCGCCCAACCGTTCCGACAGGCGGGCCAGCAGCTGCTCCTGCTGCACCAGCGGCTCGAACACCTGCAGCGTCTCTTCCCAAAGGGTGCGGCGGGAGCGGCCGAAGGTGTGCTGTTCAAGGTAGCCGGGCCGGGCCGTTTTGGCCCAGATCACCTCGCCGGCCGTCAGGCTGTCCTGCCCGGTCAGGATGCGCAGCAGCGTGGTTTTGCCGCAGCCGTTGCACCCCACCAGACCGATCCGGTCCCGCGCCTGCGCTTCGAAGGTAACGTCCCGGAACAGGCACCGCTCGCCGAACCATTTTTCTCCCTGATGTACTGCCAGCACCGACATGTTATACTTCCTTTATCAGGCAAACGGCGTGCGCGCACATACCTTCGCCCGTACCGGTAAAGCCGAGCCCTTCCTCGGTCGTCGCCTTGACGTTGACCGCGTCGACGGCCAGCGCGCAGGTGCGTGCGATATTCGCGCGCATACGCTCGATATACGGCGCAAGTTTGGGGGCCTGCGCCACAACGGTCGCGTCGATATTGACGGGCGCAAAGCCCTTGCCGTGCAGCAGGCCGATTACCTGCGCGAGCAGCAGCAGGCTGTCCGCGTCCCGGTAGCGCTCGTCGGTATCGGGAAACCAGCGGCCGATATCGCCCAGCGCCGCCGCGCCGAGCAGCGCGTCGCACACAGCGTGCGCCAGCACGTCGGCATCGGAATGGCCCAGCAACCCTTTTTCATACGGAATCTCCACCCCGCCCAGCACCAGCCGCCGGCCCGGTGCGAGCCGATGTACGTCGTACCCGTGCCCGATCCTCATACGTCTCTTCCTTTCAGGATGGCCTGTGCCATCCATATATCCTCGGGGGTCGTGATTTTGATATTGCCGTAATCACCCGGGCACAACTGCACCGGGCGCCCCGCCTGCTCCATCAACTGGCAGTCGTCGGTGTACTCCTGCCCGTGCAGCAGGGCGCTTTGCAGCGCCTGCTTATACTGCACGGCGTCGAACACCTGCGGGGTCTGCACCTGCCAAAGCCGGCTGCGGTCCGGCGTTGTTTGTACAATGCCGTCGGCGTCGGTCAGCTTGATGGTGTCCTTGACCGGGACGGCCAGCGCCGCCGCGCCGGTACGGTAAGCGCACCGGTTCACCTCGTCGATCTGCTGCGGCGTGACCAGCGGCCGCGCCCCGTCGTGAATACTAAAAAATGCCGTGCGCACCGGCGCAGCCTGCACCCCGGCATATACCGATTGCTGCCGGGTCGCCCCGCCGGCGACGATCTGCGTCAATTTGGAAACACGGTCGCACGCCGCGTGCAGCGCCGCAATGGATTCCGGCCGGGTGACCACAATGATCTCCCGCACGGTCTGCGCCTGCTCGAAGGCGCGCAGCGTGCGCAGGATCACCGGCTCGCCGCCGAGCTCCATCCACATCTTGTCAGCGCCCATACGCGCGGAACGGCCCGCCGCCACGATCAGCGCCGTCGTATAAGGAAAATCCGCCGTCTGTCTTTTCATCCCGTCCGTTCCTTTCCGCGGATAATTGCTTTTTTCATTACTATAACTATACAACGGCGCAGGCGGTTTATGCAATATCTTTTTGATAAAAAGTGCGCCCGGGCGCTTTTTTGCTTGCCTTTTTCGCCGGTATATGGTACAGTAAGCACAGCTTTTGTATGGTAAGGAGGAGCAACGCATGCATGACGCGGATTGGCAGCAGGTCCGGCAGGGCGAGGTGGATTTTTACCGGATCCCCTCGTTCGCGGCGTTTTCCTTTGTGCGGCACGGGTTTTCCACCCGGGCGGGCGGCGTGAGCAAGCCGCCCTTCGACGCGATGAACCTGAGTTTTTCCCGCGGCGACGACCCGGCGGCCGTGACGGAAAACTTCCGCCGTTTCTGCGGTGCCGTCGGCGTGTCGGAACACGACCTGGTGTTGGCCGCCCAGACGCACGGCACCGCCCTGCACTACGCCACAGAGCAGGACCGGGGCAACGGCTTTGACCGCCCGAACCCGCTGCGGCAGATCGACGGCCTGGTGACCGACCGGCCCGGCGTAGTGCTCTGCACCCAATACGCCGACTGTGTGCCGCTGTTCTTTCTGGACCCGGAAAAGCGAGTCATCGCGCTGTCTCACGCCGGGTGGCGCGGCACCGCCGCCGACATTGCCGGCGCGACGGTGCGGCGGATGCAGCAGCAGTTCGGCTGCGACCCGCGGCGGATGCTGGCCGGCATCGGCCCGTCCATCGGGCCGTGCTGTTTTGAGGTGGACGCCCCGGTATACGACGTGTTTGCGCGCAGCGGTCTGCCGACCGAAGGATGGTACCGAAAGAAAGGCGAAAAATATTACGTCGACCTGTGGCAGGTCAACCAACTGCTGCTGCAAAAAGCCGGGCTGACGGCGGAACATATCTCGGCGGCGCGCCTGTGCACCCATTGCCGGCCGGATGTTTTCTGGTCCCACCGGACGACGGGACCCACCCGCGGCAGCCTGGCCGCCGTCCTGGCCCTGACCGAAGAATAAAAAAAGAAGCAGACAGCCGTCTGCTTCTTTTTTTATGCTATCACACCGCTTGCGGGCGGTGTTCCAATACGTAGGGAATCACTTCGTCCGCCCCGATGTGCAGGACGAAAGCAAGTTCCTGTATCAGGATGCGCTGGGCGTTTTGCAGCGCCCGGGCATCGCACGCGTACATTTTTTTATGCTGCGCCTCCAGATCGCTCTGCCGCCGGCGCAGCAACCGGATCATCCGCAGCAGCTGCGTACGGTCGCCGCAGCGCAGGACCGCCTCAAAGGCCGCGGCACGCTGCTTGGCGTCCTCGATCCATGCGGGCATTTCGCGGTACGCGCTCCGGATCATCTGATGCACCTGCGAAGCCGACAACAGCGGCCGCATACTCTGCTCCAGCCCGGGCAGATCCGTCGGCACAAAGAACTGCGAGGACGGCTGGTCAGCCGGATGAATCACGTAATACGTGCGCAAAGCCCCGTCGCCGAAGCTTTCCTGCCGGATGTCGATGATCCGGCACAGGCCCGTACTGCGATAGATCACATATTCTCCTTTTTGATACGGATACCGCCCTTGTTCCATCTTTTTCCCCTCGGCATACGGTCGGTTTTCTTACTTTTCTTACACAGTATAACAGAAAACCGAAAAAAACGCAAAGGTCATTTTTCACAAAAATGCCGCCCGATTTTCAGACGCCGAGACCGATATACACCGCCGCTGCCAGGATGCAGAAGGCAGCGCACAGACCGACCAAAAACCAACCGCGGACGCGTTTACCAGCCCCGCACAGCGCCTGTATCCGCCGGCCGATAAAAAAGCAGCCGAGCACCGGCAATACCATCGCGTAACGGATGTTCTGCGTGCAGGCATGCGCATACGTCAGGCAAAACTGCACATAGGAGAACAAAACCGTACCGTACAGGCAGGCAGTAAACCATTTATACGGCCGGGGAAGTTCCCCGTCCCTGATCAGGCACCACAGCATAGCCCACACCGCGTACAGCGCCAGCAGGGTGCCAAGCGCGAACAGCGCCACACAGGCCGGCAGCAGCCACGGCCGGCCGGCGGCCAGGTCATATTCCCCGAACATCGCGGTTTTCAGCAAGGCGATGATCGGATTGTAATCCAGATAATCCTGTTTCAGCCCGTAGCTGATGAACACGGTCTTCATCGGGTAGCCGATCCACCCGAACAACCGCTGCCAGACCGAATAGCCGCCGATATACAGCCAGTTGTCCTGCGACAGCATGGGCACGTACCCCGGAAACACCCGCCAGCCGATCAGGTTGCGCACGCTCCACCACAGCCCGAGCGGAAAACAAACGGCGGCAAACGCGCCGAACTGCGCCGTCGGCCGCCGCAGCGGCTCCGCCGGCGCCGGCCACCGCCAGCGCCACAGAAACAGCAGCGCCACCGCCGGCGCGACCAGCACCGCCGACAGTTTGGCGGACATGCCTGCGCCGATGCACAGCGCCACCGCCAGAATGCGCGGCAGCGTCGGCTCTTGCCACCATTGCAGGGCCGTGACCAGCGCAGCGAGCATCAGGGTAACGGACAAAATATCGTTGTTGACGCTGCCCGCCAGCAGGATAAAGGCCGGGTAAAAGCAGACCACGCCCATCGCGGCGACCGCACCGCGCCCGCGCAGGCCGAGCAGTTCAAACAACCGGCGGCACAACAGCATACAAAAGCCGGAATACAGCAGCGTCAGGTACTGGATGCTCTCCACCGCCCGCTGATAGCTGCCGCCGCAGGCCGTGACCAGCCGCATACAGCACGCCGCCAGCCAATGGTGCAGCGGCGGATGGTAAAACTGCCACGTCGCAGTCGGATCCCCCGGCGGCAGAGAAAAATGCTCGTACAAATACTCGATATATCCGGCATGGCCGACGCCGCCGCCGAATTGTTCCACGTCATGCTGGCGCTGCTGCGCACCGGTATACAGCGTATACCCCAACCGCAGCACAAAGCCCGCCGCGATCAGCAGCGTGATCAGCCGCCCGGCCGTCATCCGCCCGGTCAGGTACCAATACAACCCGACGGCCGCCACAACGGCCAGCCCGCCGAGCATCACGATGCCGGGCACCTCGGCCGGGCCGGTGGGGTCCAGCAGGCAGGCCGCCGCCGCGACCGCCAGCACCATATATAGGTAACCGCCCGCCGTAACCGTCGTAACCGCCGACCGGATGCGCCCGGCTGTCTTCATACCTGCCTCTTCCCCTTCCGCTGCCGTTTTTCTGCTTCTATCCTAATCAAAAAAGCGGAAGTTGTCAAGCCGACGCGGGAAAGGTTTTTTCCCCGCCGTTTTCTGAAAAAAAGTACTTGACAAACCTACCGCCTATGCTATATAATGGACGATGTTCCACGCTTGCCCACTCTTTTACACGGCGGCATAGCTCAGTTGGCTAGAGCATGCGGTTCATACCCGCAGTGTCGTTGGTTCAAATCCGACTGCCGCTACCATCCCTCTTACGAGGGACGTGCCTCCTGACGGAGGCGCAGTACGGCCCGGTGGTCAAGCGGCTAAGACACCGCCCTTTCACGGCGGTAACACGAGTTCGATTCTCGTCCGGGTCACCAGGGCGCATAGCTCAGCTGGTTAGAGCGCTTGCTTCACACGCAAGAGGTCAGCGGTTCGAGTCCGTTTGCGCCCACCATCAAAAAACCTCTTTTGCCCACCGGGGCAAAAGAGGTTTTTATGTCATACCCATCTGCCGCGGCGGCGCCGCGGTGCTTTCTTTTCCGTATCAAGCAAAAGAGCCGGGGCGGTTACGCGCGTCCGGCGCTCTCTTTTTTCAGCCGGGCCAGGATAGCCTCGTCGGCCGGGCAAAAAGCATAACGGTCGATCTCGTCCGGGGTGATCCAGCGCAGCGCGCTGTGTTCCAGAAGCTGCGGCTGCTCCGTCTCCGGCAGGACGGCACGGTACAGCGTCAGCTGCACCGTCAGATCCGGGTAGGTGTGCACCAGCTGCGCATAGGGCGCGCCCACCTGCACCGTCACACCCAACTCCTCCCGACATTCGCGCACCAGCGCCTGCCCGTCGGTCTCCCCCGGCTCGACCTTTCCGCCGACAAACTCCCACAGCAGGCCTCTGACCTTGTGCGGCGGGCGCTGGCAGATCAAGAACCGGTTCCCCCGGCGGATCAACGCGGCTACCACTCGCGTCACGGTACAGCCCCCCTTTGCGGTTTCTCGGACTTATCATACCACAGCGTTCCACCGAAAGCAAGCGTTATCAGCGGGCGGCCAGCGCATCGCACAGCGCCTGAAACACCGGTGCGGCCGACCGGCCGGTCGTGCCGCTGTCCTCCGAAACGACGACCACCGTATACCGCGGATTCTGCGCCGGATAAAAGCCGGCGTACCAGCTTTGCACCATGGTTTTGCCGTCGGCCGCCGTCCACCCCGTTTCCGCCGTACCGGTTTTGGCGCCCGCGCCGCCGACCGAGGGGCGCCCGGCCCGGCCGGTCCCGTCCTCGACGACGGCAATCATCATCTGCCGCAGCTGCGCCGCCGTTTCGGCGGAAAAAACCGGCTGCGGCGCCGCCGGCGCCTGTTCGGTGAGAACGCCGGTCTCATCCACGGTACCGAGCACGACGGTCGGACGCACGAGCATCCCGTCGTTGACCACGCAGCCGATCAGCTGCGCGATATGCAGCGGCGTCGCCAGCAGGCACCCCTGCCCGAAGGAAAGATCCGCCAGCACGCCGGGGATCTGCCACTGCGCCTCAGTCGGCAACACCGCGCGGGCCGTCCGGTACCCCGGCGCCGGCGTCAACACCTTGTCAAAGCCGAGGGCGGACGCCATGTATGCGAAGGGACCCGGCCCGACAAACTGCATCAGCTGCACAAAATACGGGTTGCAGGAGTGCAGGAACCCCTCCCGCATCGTCTGTATCCCGTGGCCGAGCCGGTAATGGCAGCGGATCGTCCGTGACCCCACCGGCACGCTGCCGGTACACGCAAAGCTCTGCTGCGGCGACACGCCGGCCTCCAACGCGGCCGCGGCGGAAACGATCTTGAATACCGAACCGACGTTATAAAGGTTCATCACCCGGTTGAACAGCGGCGCATCCCCGTCGTCCAGGGATTCCGCCACCCGGTCCGCCCGGTAGGAAGGGCAGCTGACCGCCGCGAGGATCTGCCCGGTGGCCGGGTCGGCGATGACAGCTGCCCCTTTGGGCAGCAGCCGGCCGCAGATCTCCTCCGCCGCCAGCTGCAGCGGCAGGTCCAGCGTCAGCACCACGCCGCCCGCCGAACGGGACAGCGTACTGTGCACCTGCGGCATTTCCCTCTGCAGGATCTGGCCGGCGCCGTCGGTAGCGTAGGTGATCTCTATCGTGCCGCCGTAGGAAGACAGCACGTCGTCCAGCGCTTTTTCCAGCCCGGTCGCCGCGGTGCCGTCCGGCAGCAGATAGCCCAGCAGATGCGGCGCCGCCACCGGATACGCGCCGTACACCGGCACCCGGAACTGCCACAGCCCGACGGCCGATGTCAGGGGCTTGTCCGCCGTAAACAAAGCCGGACGGCCCTGCTGCCAGTCCGGCTGCGCAGCCTGCAGCCAATCATCGCCCTGCTCCTGCAGACGGGTCACAGCCGGCGAAAACGGCAGCGCACACAGCCGCCACGCGTTGCCGGTATTGGTCAGCGGACGCAGGGCGCGGTCGTACATCGTACCGCGGCTGCGGTATACCACCGCCGTCCGGCGGGACTGCTGCTGCGCCGCCCCGGCGTACCATTGCCCGGAAACCTCGTACAGTTTGCCGATAGAGCAGACAAAACAAAGCAGCAAACCGGCAAATAAGCACACGATCCGTCTGGTCATGCAAACTCCTCCCGGCGGCACGCCGCAGCGGACGATTCCGCCGGCCGCGGAGCGCGGACCTGTTCGGGCGCGCCGCACGGGAGCAGTATGCCCCTGCAGGGGGGCTTTCAATCAATCCTGCGTATTTTCTTTCCGGATGCCGAACAAACGGCGCAGCAGGCCTCCCAGCCAGCGCGGACTGCGTACCACCACGATTTTCATACGACGTGA
Source organism: Clostridia bacterium (assembly GCA_017518415.1). Lineage (GTDB taxonomy): Bacteria > Bacillota > Clostridia > Oscillospirales > Acutalibacteraceae > RGIG6098. Next base: position 28,318 of record JAFWVC010000119.1, on the reverse strand, counting down.
CACCGGCCCTTTCTAACAATTTCGCAGCAAAGCCATTCCGGTCATGAACAGGATCGCAGCCAACAGAATCAGAATCAGCCGTACCGGACAGAGCAGCGCCAATAAAAGCCCGCCTCCGAAACAAACCAGACAACTGCCGAACAGGGATTTTTTACCTTTCATGCACGCGCCCTCTCTTTCCGCACCGCCCGATGACTGTTCTTTGTTCATGCGGCGCCCTGTTGCTAACAAGGTATGCGCAGGGACAGCGTGTGGTGCACAAAAAAAGCACCGGCCGCAGCCGGTGCTTTTTCCGTTTCTTATTACAGCGAATAGACCTCTTCCTCTCGGAGCGTTTCCACCCGGGCCTGCTGCAACACCTGCAGCGTCTTTTCGGTATCCTCCACCCGCATGATGATGCAGGCGCGCCGCCGCTGTTGCGGGGTCAGGAAGGCGTACATGTACTCCACACTGATTCCGGAGCCCGCCAACGCCTGCATAACCTCGGCCAACCCGCCCGGACGGTCCGGCAGGCCGACGGCAATAACGTTTGTAATTGAAAAGGTCAACCCCTTGTCGCGCAGGAGTTTTTCCGCCTTTGGCGGGTCGTTGACGATCAGGCGCAGAATGCCGAAATCCGTCGTGTCCGAAATGGAAAGCGCCCGGATATCAATGCCTTCCGCCGCGAGCATTGCCGTAATCTCCGCCAGACGGCCCGCTTTGTTTTCGATAAAGATGGAAATCTGTTTGATAAACATATCCGTTCCTCCCGTCATCAGGCTTCAAAGCCGAGTGTAAAGGCTTTCTCATTTACGTCTATGGTCTTGGCCGGCACGCAGGCACGGATGGTTTCCAGCCAGATCTGTTTGTCCGGCAGCAGCCGGCGCGCGGCCGTGCCCAACAGCACCGTGTTGACCGCCCGCACGGAACCGGCCTGACGGGCCAGCGCCAGCGCATCCAGCGCCAGCACCGATACGCCGGCGGCCTTCAGTTTGGCCGTCACGTCCTGCGGATACACCGCGTTGCCCATGATGACCGACATCGGGTCCATTTGCTGGGTGTTGGTGATCAGTTCCCCGCCTTCTTTCAAGTAGGGCAGCCAGCGGGCGGCCTCCAATTCCTCAAACGAGAGCAGCAGATCCGCCTCTCCTTTTTCAATCAACGGAGAATATACGGCGTCGCCGTAGCGCACGTAGGTGACCACCGAGCCGCCGCGCTGCGACATGCCGTGCACCTCGCTGACCTTGACGTCATAGCCCTGTTCGGTAAACACGCGGCCCATAATCTTGGAGGCCAGCAGCGTCCCCTGGCCGCCTACGCCGACGATCAAGATGTTCTTTACCATCTCAGTTCCCCTCCTTTATCGCGCCCGGCCGGCAGGCATACGAGCAGACGCCGCAGCCGACGCACTGGGTAGCGTCGATCCGGGCGCGCTGTTTCCCGTCCGCGTCCGGATGGACCGATATCGCGGGACAGCCGGTTTGCAGGCAGGCCTTGCAGCCGATACACACCGCCGGATCTACCCGCAGCGGCGGGTTGTGCTTGACGGTTTTCAGCAGCGCGCAAGGCCGCCGGGAAATAATCAGCGACGGTTCCGGCGCCGCCATCTCTTCCTGCACGACCCGCCGCACCTCATCGATGTTGAACGGATCCACCACCTGTACCCGGCGGATGCCGATGGCCCGGGCCAGCGCCTCCAGATCCACCGCGGTGGTAGGCTCGCCGTCGATACGCAGGCCGTTGGCGGGATTATTCTGGTGCCCCGTCATTCCGGTGATGGAATTGTCCAGCACGATGACGGTGGAGAGCCCTTTATTATAGACAATGTCGATCAGTCCGGTGATGCCGGAATGGATAAAGGTGGAGTCACCAATCACCGCCAGCGACGTTTTGGCCTGCTCCGGGCCGCGGGCCACGTTAAAGCCGTGCAGCCCGCTGACCGAGGCACCCATGCACACGCAGGTATCCATGCCGGAAAGGGGCGCGGCCGCACCGAGAGTATAACAGCCGATATCCCCGCTGACGTAGGGGTGGAACTTTTTAATCGCATAATACAGGCCGCGGTGCGGGCAGCCCGCGCACAGTACCGGCGGACGGGACGGCACCTCCTGACCGAAGGTTCGGAAAGCCGGCTGCGGCAGCCCCAGCGCCGCCCGGATGGTAGCCTGCGAAAACTCGCCCGTGCGGGGGAAGAGGGATTTGCCCTCCACCTGCAGACCGATCTTGCGGCAATGGGTCTCGATGATATCGTCCAGTTCCTCGACGACGATCAGCCGCTTGACCTTGGCGGCAAAGCGTTTCAGGCTTTCGACCGGCAGCGGATTGACCATGCCGAGTTTGAAGTAGCTGGCCCCGTCCCCCATTGCCTCTCTGGCATACAGATAGGCGCTGCCGGCGCAGATGATGCCGACCTCGTCGCTGTGCATCTCTTCCCGATTGAGGGGGGCGGTCTCGGCCCAAGCCGTCAGCGCGTCGGTGCGTTTTTCCACCACCTCGTGGCGGGGCCGGGCCATGGCCGGCATCATGACGTTTTTCATGACGTTTTTCGTGTACGGTTTGAGCGCGACCTCCTGCCGCGGCGCCGTTTCCACCAGCGAACGGGAGTGCGCGATGCGGGTGCACAGCCGCAGCAGCACCGGCGTGTCAAACTGTTCGGACAGCGTATACGCCAACTTGGTGAACGCCAGGCATTCGGCCGAATCCGCCGGTTCGAGCATCGGCACCTTGGCAGCTATCGCGTGACGGCGGGAATCCTGCTCGTTCTGCGAGGAGTGCATGCCCGGATCGTCCGCCACGGCGCACACCATCCCGCCGTTGACCCCGATATAGGAGGCCGTATACAGCGGGTCCGCCGCCACGTTCAGGCCGACGTGCTTCATCGCGCAGAAGCTGCGCGCGCCGCCCGTCGCGGCGCCGAAGGCCACCTCAAAGGCCACCTTCTCGTTCGGAGCCCATTCGGCATATATGTTGTTTTTATACTGTACCGCGTTCTCGGTGATCTCGGTGCTGGGCGTACCGGGATAGGCGGATACCACCGTGACGCCTGCCTCATACAGGCCGCGGGCGACCGCTTCGTTGCCCAGCAGCAACGTTTTGCTCATATTGTGGCCCTCCTTTACTGATTGCGCAGGTCGATGACCCGCTTGGCCTTGCCGGTAAAGCGCTCGATGGTCTTCGGTTCCACCAGCGACACCTTGATTTCAATACCGAGGATGGTCTTGATCGCGTGGTGGATGCGGCGCTGCAGCGCTTCCAATTCGCCGTATTTTTCCAGCAGGCTGCCGTCGATCATCTCGACCCGGACCTCCAGCGTGTCAGCAAAACCTTCGCGGCGCACGACCAGCTGATAGTGCGGGCTGATCTGGTCGATGCCGATCAGCGCGCTTTCCACCTGCGAGGGGAAGACGTTGACGCCGCGGATCTTCAGCATATCGTCGCTGCGGCCGATGATCTTGTGCATCCGGGCGGTCGTGCGGCCGCAGGCGCACGGTTCGTAATTGATATTGGTGATATCTTTGGTACGGTACCGCAGCATCGGAATAGCGCGCTTGGTCAGGTTGGTCACGACCAGTTCGCCGGTGGCGCCTTTGTCCAGCACCTGCCCGGAAGCCGCGTCGATGATCTCGCACAGGAAGTGGTCCTCGCAGATGTGCATGCCGTTGCGGCAGCGGCACTCGCCCGACATGCCGGGGCCGTTGAGTTCCGACATACCGTAGTTGTCGGTCACAAAGAAGCCGTTGCCCCACCGCTCCTCGATCTGGGTGCGCATCTCGGGCGTGCAGCCCTCGCTGCCCAGCAGGCCGAGGGAAAGCTTGTACTGCTCCATCGGGAACTTGTCGGCCAGCTCGTGGGCGGCCTCCGCCAGGTACAGGCAGTACGACGGGGTGGCCACCACGGCGTCCGTCTCAAAATCGCGCATGAATTTCAACTGCTTTTCGGTATTGCCGGAGGAGGTGGGCACCACCGTGGCGCCGATACGTTCCAGCCCGTAGTGCAGGCCCAGCGCGCCGGTGAACATACCGTAGCCGAAGCAGATCTGCACCACCGTTTCATCGGTGGCGCCGGCCGCCGTGACGATCCGCGCGACCTGCTCGCTCCAATTGTCCAGGTCCTCCCGGGTGTAGCCGACCACCGTGGGGTTGCCGGTCGTCCCGCTGGATGCGTGGATACGCACCAGGTCCTTCTTCGGCACGCTGAACAGACCGAAGGGATAATTGTCCCTCAGGTCCTGCTTGGTGGTGTACGGGATATACTGGATATCCGACAGACACTTGATTTTGTCTGCCGTTACGCCCGCCTCCTGCAGCCGCTTATGATAAAACGGCACGTTGCGGTCGCAGTAATCGACCAGGTCTTTCAGTTCGGCCAGCTGCAGCGCTTCCAGATCGGCCCGGCGCATACACTCTCTTTCCGGATTCCATATTTTGTTCGACATAAACGGTCACCTCAAACGGATTGATCGGCCCCTGTCGGGTCCGGCATGGATAAAACGGTCTGCTGATAAAACGTCTCGTTACCGACTGCCGAGCGCTTGCACAACCGGCTGACGAGCAGGCACAGCAGCGGAGAAAGGACCATGGCCAGGCAGGCGAAATGCGCGCCCATCCCTGCCACCTTACCGAAGAACGGCAGCGCCGCATCAGGGAAGAACAAGCGGCACACCAGCGGCGGCAGCGCGATGACAAATCCGCCGATCATGCCTGCCCACGCGCCGGCACGGTTGAGCTTTTTGTCATACAGCGAAAGCAGATACGGCCCCATAAAGCTGCCGGAGATAATGCCCCACGAGTAGGACATCATATCCAGAATAGGCGTGTCGGAGTTGGCGATCCAGTACGAAAGCACGATGAACGCCAGCACCACGACCCGGTTGAAAACGGCCGCCCCTTTGGCGGAGAGCTTCTTCCAGATGCGGTCCTGCACCAGATCCATCGTCAGCGTCGTGGAGGCCGTGAGCGTAATGGAGGCCAGCGTCGACACCGAGGCGGAGATCAGCAGCACCAGCACCACGCCCAGCAGTACGTCCGGCATGCCGGCCATTTTCAGCAGATTGGGCACCAGATAATCCTGCCCCTCGGCCGGCAGTTCGGCAAAGAACAGGCGGGACAGCGAGCCGATAAAATAGCCGCCCACCGCCACCACGCAGGCAAACACCGTCGAGATCACGGTGCCGCGCCTGATCTGGGCATCGTCCTTAATACCGTAATATTTATGTACCATTTGCGGCAGGCCCCAGGTGCCGAAGGATGTCATCAGCACCGTCGCCCACAGGGCGATGTGCTGCGCCGCGCCCAGGTGCAGATCCTGCGTCTTTTGGGCGATGGCCTGAATACCGGCCTGCCAGCCGCCGACCTGCCGGCTGCGCACCACGCAGAAGATCAGCGCCAGCACGCCGCCGAGCATCACGATGCCCTGCAAAAAGTCAGCCCGCAGGGCCGCCATGTAGCCGCCCAGAATGATCACCGCCGCCGCCGCCAGCGCGATGACGATCATGCAAATGCGCTCATCCACGCCCAGCAGCACGGTGCACACGCTGGTCAGGCCCTTATATACAGAGGCGGAATACGGGATCAAAAACAAAAAGATCACGGCCACGCAGAACTGTTTGATGGCCTTGCTGCCGAAGCGCTGCTCAAAAAACTGCGGCATCGAACGGATGCCCAGCCGGCGGGTCACCGTGCGCGTGCGTCTGGCCAGCACACGCCACGCCAGCCAGGAGCCGAACACCGCGTTGCCGATGCCCGGCAGCACGCCCCACAGACCGTACGACCAGCCCGTTGCCCCGGCGTAGCCGATAAACATCACGGCGGAAAAATACGCCGTGCCGTACGAAAAGGCGGACATCCAGGCGCCGGCGTTGCGGCGGCCGACCGTCATCTCCGAAATGTTGCTGTTGCTGCGGCGGCCCAGCCAGCCCAGCACGACCATCAGCACCAGATAAGCTGCGATCACGATGTACAAAATGCTTGTGGTTCCCATACTGTTACATCACCGGTTTTCTTTCGATACTTTAGCGCTTAAAAGCGTTAAAGCAAGTATACACGACTTTGACGGAAAAGTCAAGCCTTTTTTTGCAAAAAGGCCCGCCTCTTCCCGGCCCGTCCGAAAGAAAAACCGGAATAGCAAATAATGAAAAATTTAAATATTTATAAAATGAAAAATAATTATTATATTTTATTTAAGAAAACAGTTGTAATTTAAAAACGGAAATGCTATACTTGGTGTATACTGGGACAATGATACCGCATACTGTGATTCCGGAGGTGTCCGATATGGAGGAGACAGGGTTTTTCCGTACCGTTTTCCGCGGCTTTCATAAGCAAGACGTGTTTGCTTATTTAGAGCAGACCGAGCAGAAGCACCAGCAGGAGCTGGATGATGCCCGGCAGCAGGTGGAGCAGGCGACGGCCGAACTGCAGCAGCTGCGCCAGGAGGTGCAAACGCAGACGCAGGCCGCACAGCAGGCCGCCGGGCAGTTGGAGCAGGTGCAGGCACAGCTGGCGCAAACCAGGGCGCAGGTCGAACGGCTGCGCACCGAGAGAGATCAGGCAATGCGGGAACTGGCCGCGACCCGTACCCGCGCAGCGGAAGCGGCCGACCGGGCCGATGCCGCAAACCGCCGGGCCGAACAACTGACCGGGACCAACGCCGCACTGACAGCCGTCATCGGCGACAAGGCTGCTTTTGTTCACCGGGTCGACGCCGTCGGGCAGGAATACTTACAGCATTCGCTCGATCTCAGCCGTTCCTCTCTGGAACAGATCGGGCAGATGCAGGAGCAGCTCAGCCGTCTGGCTGACGAATGGAGCGCACAGACGCAGGAAAACGCCGAGCAAATGAAGCAGCTGCGGAAGTGGCTGCGCGACCAGACCGGCGACCTGGACAGCTGCCTGCCGCAGCAGACGTCCAAAGCGTCGGAGGAAGCATCCGGCAAAGAACCCTTTTTTCGTTGAGCCGCCCGTAGGCGGCAGACGGATTCGTCGGATCACCCGGAAACGGCGCAAAAGCTGGCTGCAACGCCTGGCAGACTGGCTGTTCTGATCCGACCGCGGAGGCAACGGATATATGACGGAATATCATCTTCATACCGCGCACCTGCGGGAAAGCGTCCCGCTGCTGCGCGCCGGCGACCGGGTCTTTCTCTCCGGCACTGTATACACCTCGCGGGACGCCGCGCACAAGCGCATCGCCGCCGCGCTGGATGCCGGGCAGCCGCTGCCCTACCCGCTGCGGGACGCCGTGATCTACTACTCCGGCTCCACCCCGGCGCCGCCGGGCCGGCCGATCGGCGCGTGCGGCCCCACCACCTCCGGGCGGATGGACGCCTTTGCTCCCCGCCTGTATGACCTGGGCGTATGCGCCACCATCGGCAAGGGGGGCCGTTCTCCCGCCGTGCGGGACGCTATCGTGCGCAACGGCGCGTTGTACCTGTGCGCCACCGGCGGGGCAGGTGCTCTGGCCGCCCGCAGCGTGACCGCCTGCCGCATCGTCGCTTACGACGACCTCGGCTGCGAAGCGGTCAAACAATTGGAAATACGGGATTTTCCGCTGATCGTCGGCATCGACGCGGGCGGCGGATCCCTGTTCAGTTCTTCAATTTGAAAGGAGTTATCACCCATGCCTGAACTGAAGTACGAAATCAAAAAGCACATCGGCGCGCTCTCTACCTCTCCCTCCGGCTGGACCAAGGAACTCAACCTGATCAGCTGGAACGATCGCGACCCCAAATACGATATGCGCGAATGGTCTCCGGACCACAGCAAAATGGGCAAGGGCATCACGCTCACGGCGGATGAAATGATCCTGCTGCGCGAGATGTTCAACGAGCTGGACCTGTAATCGCCCTCCCCTGTCTGTCCTCACGCGCGAAACATCGGGCGGCCTGACGGGCCGTCTGTTTCGCTTTGCCCTTTTATTAGGAGGTATTGCGCTTGTTGGAACTGCTGAAAGCATTACTGCAAGGCATTGTGCAAGGTATCACCGAATGGCTGCCCATCAGCAGCACCGGCCATATCCTGCTTTTCAACGCCGTGCTGCCGTTCAAGCTGAGCGATGATTTTTTCCGCCTGTTCAAGGTGGTCGTCCAATTGGGCTCTATTTTAGCAGTTATCGTGCTGTATTTCCGCACGCTCAACCCGCTTGCACCGTCCAAAAGCCGGCTGCAGAAAAGGGATACCTGGAACCTTTGGGGCAAGATCCTGGTGGCCAGCATCCCCACCGGCATCGCCGGGCTGTTGCTGGACGACGTGGTGGATGAATATCTCTCCATCCCGCCGGTCATCGCCGCCACGCTGATCCTTTACGGGGTTTTATTTATCGTAATGGAATCCTTCCCGCGCCGGTCCCGCATTCTGACGGTGGATCAGCTGTCGTATAAAACGGCTTTTCTGATCGGCTTGTTTGAGGCGCTGGCCCTGATTCCTGGTACCTCGCGCTCTGGCGCGACGATCCTCGGCGCGGTACTGCTGGGTGCGACACGCACCGTCTCGGCCGAGTTCTCGTTCTTTATGGCGATCCCGCCGATGGTGGGCGCCAGCGGACTGCGGCTGATGAAGATGCTGCTGGCCGGTACCTCGCTGACCGGTATCGAATGGGCCGCCCTGTGTCTGGGCACCGTAGTGGCCTTTCTGGTGTCGCTGCTGGTGATCCGCTTTTTACTGCGGTACATCCGCAAACATAACTTCAAAGGGTTCGGCTGCTACCGCATCGCGCTCGGGCTGGTCGTGCTGCTCTGCTGGGGCTGCGGCTGGCTGCAGGGGGCCACGGCATGAAGACGGACCGCTCGCGCACCGCCATGCTGCTCGGTAACGCGGCGCTGGACCGGCTGGGCCGGGCCAGCGTGGCCATATTCGGCCTGGGCGGCGTCGGCTCGTATGTGGCGGAAGCGCTCGCGCGCGCCGGCATCGGCCGGTTGCTGCTGATCGACGCCGACACGGTGTCCCCCTCCAACCTCAACCGCCAACTGATCGCACTGCACAGCACCGTCGGCCGGCTGAAAACCGAGGTCGCCGCGCAGCGGATCGCCGACATCTCGCCGGAGTGCGCGGTCGAAACCTATCCGCTGTTTTACGGAGAGCAGACGGCCGACAAAGTCCCCCTGGCAGGCCTGTCCTATGCGGCAGACGCGATCGACACCGTGTCCTCCAAAGTGCTGCTGGCTGTGCGATGCCGGCAGGCCGGCGTACCGGAGATCAGCTGCATGGGTACCGGCAACAAGTTGAACCCGATGGGCTTCGAAGTGGCGGATTTGTCCAGGACCTCGGTATGTCCGTTGGCCAAAGCGATGCGTACGCTGCTGCGCAAGCAGGGCGTGGAGCATCTGAAAGTCGTCTATTCCAGGGAGCCGCCCCTCCGGCCGGAGAACCCGGTCTCCGAGGACGGGCGCCGGGTCATCCCCGGCAGCGTTCCCTTTGTGCCGGCGGCCGCCGGGCTTCTGATGGCTGCCGAGATTATCAAGGATATTGCCGCCGGCGACGGCGTGCACACGGAAAGGCCGTGAAAATATGAAAATCGTCATCATCGGGGACGGCAAGATGGGCTTTGATCTGTCCAACCGTCTTTCGCAGGAAGGGCACGACATCGTCGTAGTGGACAACGATTCGCAGGCGCTGGAGTTGTCCTCCAACACGCAGGACGTCAACTGCATCTACGGCAGCGGGCTGGACAGCGACATACAGGTGCAGGCGGGCGTACCGTCCGCACGGCTGGTCATTGCCACCACCTCGCACGACGAGACCAACATACTGGCCTGCCTGATCGCCAAAAAATTAGGGGCGCATCACACCATTGCCCGGGTACGCAACCCGGAGCTGTCCCGCAGCCTGAACCTCATGCGGGAAGACCTGGGGTTGAGCCTGACGGTCAACCCGGAACTGGCGGCCGCCACCGAAATCGCACGCATCCTGCGTGTGCCCAGCGCCGCCCGGGTAGACTTTTTTGCCAAAGGGCGGGTGGAGATGGTGGCCTGCCGTATCCCGGAGGGATCGCTGCTCGACGGGATGGAACTGCGCCATCTGCCCGAAAAAGCGCATGTGAAAATGCTCATCTGTGCCGTGGAACGCAACGGGGACGTCATCATCCCCGACGGCTCCTTCCGGCTGCAGGCCGGCGACCAGATCAGCATCACCGCCTCCCCGGCGGATATCATCCGCATCTTCTCCCTGCTGGGTATTTATGCCCACCGCACGCGCGGTGTAATGATTGTCGGCGGCGGACGGATCAGTTATTATCTGGCCAAAATGCTGGGTGACATGAACATCACCGTGCGCATTGTCGAAAAGGACCGCGAATTGTGTGAAAAGTTGGCGGAAATGCTCCCCCACGCGATGATCATCCACGGCGACGGTTCCGACCAGGAGACGCTGCAGGAGGAAGGCCTGGCCGATACCGACGCCCTGATCGCGCTGACCGGTTTTGACGAGGAAAACGTTGTCATCTCCATGTACGCACTTTCCTGCGGCATTCCGAAGGTTATCACCAAAGTCAACCATATCTCCTTCGGTTCGGTACTGTCCAAAGCCGGGATCGATTGCGTGATCACCCCTCACGTGATCTCCGCCAACCATGTACTGCGCTATGTACGCGCCATGCAGAACTCGGTCGGCAGCAACGTGGAGGCTCTCTCCCGCATCGCTGATCAAAAAGCGGAAGCGTTGGAGTTCCGAGTACGGAGCAACTTCTCCGGCAAAGACACCGCGCTGCGGGATCTGCGCACCAAAAAAGGGCTGCTGATCGCCTGCATCATCCGCAACGGGCAGGTCATCTTCCCCAACGGGTCTGACAGCATCCACGTCGGGGACAGCGTGGTCGTCATCACCACCGGCGTCGGCCTGGATGACCTGAACGATATCTTGCTGTGAGGAAGTCGATATGAATCATCGTATGATCGCCCGCACCGTCGGCTACGTGTTGCTGGTCGAAGCGGTGCTGTTGCTGCTGCCGCTTGCGGTGGCCGTTTATATGCATGAGGCGGTGTTGCCGTTCGTCATCACACAGGCGGCTGTCGCCGTGCCGGGGTTGCTGTTGTGCTTCCTCCCCGTACGCTCCCGCGTGCTGTACGCACGCGACGGGTTTCTAATCGTCTCTCTGTCGTGGATCTTCGTGTCGCTGTTCGGGGCGCTGCCGTTTGTCATCGGCGGCTCGATTCCCTCCTACGTCGACGCGCTGTTTGAAACGGTATCCGGCTTTACCACGACGGGCTCCAGCATCCTGACAGAAATCGAATCGCTGCCCCGCTCCATCCTGTTCTGGCGCAGTTTCACTCACTGGATCGGAGGCATGGGCGTGCTGGTGTTCATCATGGCCATCCTGCCGTTGGCCAACGAGCGCTCCATGCACGTCATGCGGGCGGAATGCCCCGGCCCCGAGGTCGGCAAGATCGTCCCCCGGGCCCGCAACGCCGCCTTGTATCTGTACGGCGTCTATTTTGCACTGACCGTGCTGGAAATGATCGCGCTGCGCTTCGGCGGCATGCCGTGGTTTGACTGTGTGGTCAATGCGTTTGGCACGGCAGGCACCGGCGGCTTTTCCATCCTCAACGGCGGCATCGGCGCCTATAACAGCCTGTATGCCGAAATCGTCATCACGGTCTTCATGCTGCTGTTCGGCATCAACTTCAACGTATATTTCTTCCTGCTGGCCCGCACCTTCAAGCCGATCTTCAAAATGGAAGAACTGCGGGTCTATCTGATCACGGCCGTTTCCTCCATGTTGCTGATTGCCTGGAACATCCTGCCCATTTACAGCAATTTCGGCACGTCGCTGCGCTATTCCACCTTCCAGGTGGCGGCAATGATGACCAGTACCGGTTTTTCCACGGCTGACTTCAACGTGTGGCCCACCTTTTCCAAGTGCATCCTGTTTTTGCTGATGCTCATGGGCGCCTGCGGCGGTTCGACCGGCGGCGGCATGAAGGTGTCCCGCATCATCATTCTGGTCAAGAAGACCCGGGCGGACCTGATGCGGCTGCTGCACCCGCGTTCGGTACGCGTCGTGCGGCTGGACGGGCGGCGGCTGGATGACGGAACGGTCAACGCGGTGTCGTTGTATTTTATCGTCTACCTGCTGATCATGATGGTCAGCACGCTGCTGCTTTCTTTCAGCGGCTGTGACCTGGATACGGCTCTGACGGCCTCCGTCACCACGCTGAGCAACATCGGGCCCGGTTTCAGCGCCATCGGCCCGACGGCCAACTTCGCCTTCTTCCCCGTCCCCTGCAAGCTGCTGCTGTCGCTGCTGATGCTCATGGGCCGGCTGGAGATATTCCCGCTGCTTTTGACCCTGACCCCGTCCATGTACCGTCGCCGCTGAAAACCGGTGTGACGGCAACTGTCCAAAAGGAGGCTTCCGGCCGATGCAATTGAAAAACCGTCTGCATCTTCGGCTGCGTTTCCGCACGTATTTAGTCGAAAAGAAACGGCGATGGATCTCGGCGCTGATCGCGCTGACGCTTCTGTCGGCGGTGGGTACGTTTTTGTTTGTACCCACGCTGTACTCATCCCGCGTGTCCGTAGCCGTCATCAACCGCCTGCAGCAACAGGAAGAAGACGCCGGAAAGACCATTACCGACATCCTGATCAAGTCCCACAATCTGGCCTTTCACTTTGCGGGGCTGTACGCCAGCCACGAGGTGGCGAAACAAACGCTGGAGGTCATGGGCTGGACCGATACCATGACTGAAAAACAGCTATTGCGGCGCATCTCCGTCGACCGCACCGCCGGCACGTTGATCATCAACGTCACGGCCAGTTATACCGACCCGGCAGTCGCCCAACAGCTGGCCACCGTGTATACCGATGCCATGGTGGATCAGCTGACGGTGCCGCTGGAGATCAACAATGTGGAAACGGTGCGCGGCGCTTCCGAACCGAAGGCTTATTCTTACCGCCTGCCGGTATTCCTCGTATGCCTGGCGGCGGCGGCCATACTGGTATTTTTGACGGAATATCTGAACTTTAAGCTGAACATCCGCATCTCCTCCGTCAAAGACGTGGAATCGTACAAGCTGTGCATTTTCGGCGTTATCCCGACGACGGATCCGATCCGGCAGGCGCCGCCCGCGCCCGGCACAAAGGAGGAATCGGCATGAAAAAAGCGCTTCTCCTTTTGCAGCACCTGATGAACTATATGCGCGGGCACATCCTGGCGATTGCCGCCTTTTGCTTTGGCGTGACCATCGTCTGCTGCCTGGTCACGATCCTGTTCGTACCGGCGCCCTACAAGGCCTGCTGCTCCTACTCGCTCTCCTTTGCCCAGGAAAACGGCAAGATCTCGACCGTACCGGACGATTTCAACTCTTCTCTGGTGCTGGCCGAATCCTTCCTGTGCTATATGAAGGAACCGTGTCTGCTGGAAAACGCGGCGGAGCACCTGCCCGCCGGGCTGTCGCGGCCCTACACCGCCAAAGATCTGGACAGGGCCGTCTCGGTTGAACTGAGCAAAACGTCCGTATGCTTCCGCTACAGCGTGCTGGCGGACAACGAGCAGGACGCCCTGCTGTTGTGCCGCTTTTACAGCCAATATTCGCTGAAAAGCGTGCACGATCTGACGCGCCTGGGGTTCTACTCCCGCACCGAGGCCGCCTACATCGACGAAACCTACCGGCCGTACTCGCTGCCGATCATCATCACCTACTCCATGCTGTCTTGCCTGGCGGCGGTGATCCTATTTTCGCTGCTGCGCATCACCCGCCGCACCCGCATCCTTTCGGTGGAGGCGATCATCACCCGGTTCCCGAAACTGCCGGTGTTAGGGCAGGTGCCGGAAGTGATCGGCATCTCCCGGCGGAGCATCCGGGCCGACTGAACAAAGACAAAAAAACACAGCCGCCGCAGCGGCTGTGTTTTTTTGTTGCTGACTTTTTTGCACGGGCGCAGCGCATCACGCGCTGATCTCACGGGCCGGGACCGAGGCGCCGGGCAGCACGAAGGGTACCGCGCCGGGCAGCACCTCGAAAACGATGTGCTCCGCCGTCTGGCACTCTCCATCGACGTTCACCACCGCCGGCCCGGCGGAGGTGATCTCCATCCTGGTACCGCGGAAAAACTGGCAGCCGGGCGTGCCGATGTGTTCTCCCGCGCGGTAGCGCTTGAGAAAACCCGGCACTTGCAGGCGCCCGATGACGTCGATCAGCACGAAATCCAGCAGGCCGTCGAAGGGCGACGCCTGCGGCGCGCCGCGGTAGCCGCCGCCGTAATACTGCCCGCTGGCGGCCAGCGCAAACAGATACCGGCCCTGCCGTTCCACCACCCCGTCGGCGGTGTGCATGGTCACGTGCAGATCCCGCCCGAACTTGTGGAAGAAGGTCTCCACCACGCCCAGACGGTATGCCGTCGGCCCGGACACCAACGGCCAGCGTTTATACCGGCTCATCCGGTTGGCCACGTCGGCGTCCATTCCCATCGAGCAGATGTTCAGCGCCAGCCGCCCGTTGCACAAAATGCCGTCCGCCGGCACGCACACACCATCCGCCAGCTGCTCCAGATCGGAAAAAGCCTCGTGGCACGGGAACATCCGCACGTAATCGTTGGCGGAGCCGCAGGGGTAATGGGTGATCTGCGCGTTGCTTTTACCGATGATGCCTTCCATCGTTTCCAGCAGCGTGCCGTCGCCGCCGCAGGCATACAGCCGCACGGGGCCGCCCGCCTCCGCCTCCTGCCGGGCCATCTGCGTGGCGTGCCCGGGCCGCTGCGTGACGCAGATTTTATATTCTTCGCCGCGGGCTTGGAAAAAGGCTTCGATCTGCGGAATGAGCTGCATGGCCGCCTGATGCTTCCCGGCGGCCGGGTTGATCAGAAAAACATGGCGCATATGTAAGTTTCCTCCGGTGATCAAATCAAAGTATGCAGCAGATCCTCTGCCGTGATATGATAAAACTGTCTGCCGACGTTTTGCTGCTGCAACACGCGGCGCAGGTCCTCCTCCCGGTAAGGACAGCCGACCAGCGCCCGGCAAAGCGGCCCGACGTCATCCATCGAGCAGAAAAAATCCCCATACAGCGAGCAGGCCGTCACCGTGCCGTGATCTACCTGCAGTTTCCACTCCACCTTGCCGCCGGGCAGCCGTTCGCTGCGCTCGATATTGCAGCGGGGGGATTCGCCGTAATTCCACGCCCACGTGCGGAAACGGCCGTCCGCGATCTGCTCGACGCGGGCCCTGTCCGCCGGCGTGAGCGCGTACGTTTCGCATGGGGCGGCGCCGCAAATGCTGCGCACCATATATGCGCGAAAATCGGCCGGGTCCATCGGTGCAGGCAGATGCTCCGCGATATTCGTGACCCGTTCGCGCACCGAGGCGATCCCCTTGGAAACGATTTTGTACGCATCCACCGTCGTGGAACGCACCATCTGCTCGATATCGGTATCGAACAGCAGCGAGCCATGGTGCACCGTATACCCGCCGTGCTTGTACTGCGCGCTGCCGGAGAACTTGCGCCCGGCAATGACCAGGTCGTTGCGGCCGTTGAAGCCGGCCTCCACGCCCAGTGCCCGCAGCGCGCCGATCACCGGCGAGATGTACTGCGTGAAGGAGATCTCGTTGGCGTCGCCCGGCGTGATGAAGGTATACTGAAACCCGCCCATGTCGGTATAAATGGTCCCCCCGCCCGACAGGCGACGGTACACCGCGATGCCGTGCTGTTTGGCGTAGGCGTCATTGATTTCCTGCAAGGTGTTCTGATATTTGCCGACCATCAGGGTCGGGCGGTTGCGCCACAGCATGAACACGCAGTCCGCCGGGAGTTTCTTTTCATCGGTCAGATAAAACTCCAGCGCAAAACTCTGCGCGGCGTCAAGATAATCGTTATCTATATAGATCATAGTCCCCGCAAGGCCTCCTGCGCCTTATACGAGCTGCGCACCAGCGGACCGCTGGCTACGTAACGGAAGCCCATCTCCTCCCCTTTTTGCTTGTATTCGGCAAACTTTTCGGGGGTGATATACGCTTGCAGGGCGACGTGCCGTTCCGACGGCTGCAAATACTGCCCGATGGTCAGGATATCGCACCCGACGGCGCGCACGTCGCGCATCAGGGCGTAAATCTGCTCATCCGTCTCGCCCAGGCCGACCATGATGCCCGTTTTGGTCAGGATATGCGGCGCCTTCTGCTTGACGTAGCGCAGCACGTCCAGCGAGCGCTGATACACGGCCTGCGGCCGCACCTGCGCGTACAACTGCGGCACCGTTTCCAGGTTGTGATTGATCACGTCCGGGCCGGCGGCGATGACGGTATCCAGGCTGTCGGTACGGCCCTGCATGTCGGAGATCAGCACCTCGACCGTCGCGCCCGGTACCGTACGGCGGATAGCGGAGATCGTCGCGGCAAACTGCCCGGCGCCGCCGTCCGGCAGGTCATCCCTGGTCACGCAGGTGACCACAACGTGGCGCAGGCCGAGCGCCTTGGCGGCGTCTGCCACATGCTGCGGCTCCGCCGGATCCACCGGTTCGGGCCTGCCGTGCGTGACGTTGCAGAAGCGGCAGTTGCGGGTGCAGCGGCTGCCGAGGATCATAAAGGTGGCGGTGTGTTTTTTATAACACTCGCCCATATTGGGGCAGTTGGCCTCCCGGCAGACGGTATGCAGGCCCATCGCCTGCATCATGCCGGCAATCTGCTCCACTTCCTGCTGATTGTAGGTAACTTTCAGCCATGCGGGTTTTCTTTCCATGGTTCAGCCTTCCACCACGGCGATGACCTGCCCGACGGGCACGCGGTCCCCCTCCTGCGCGCACAGCTGCGCAACGGTGCCGGAGCAGGACGCTTCAATCTCGCTGACCACCTTGTCCGTTTCAATCTCGCACAGGATCTCGCCCTGCTGCACGGCGTCGCCGGTCTGCTTGTTCCAACGGGCCAACATTCCGTCCTTCATATCCGCGTTCAGGCGCGGCATTCTGATTTCGGTTTTCATGATTTTTTCTCCTTTATTCCTTTATATTATACAATGTTATAATATCACGTCTTCATACCGGCGGCCGAGGCAGGCGGGATCCCCGCATTCGACCACGACGCCCCGCTCCACCCGCACCGTTCCGCGGGCCGTAGCGGCGGTAAAGGCCGGGCCGGCGGCATAGTTCCACGCCCAGGTACGGTATTTCTCCTGCGCCAGGCGGCGGATCTGCTCCGTCTGCTCCGCCGTCAGGTCCAGCGGCTGCATTCCCTGCGGAAACAAGGCGCGCAGCAGATCGGCCTCAAACTGTTCCCGGCCGCCCCGGTAATACCGGCACAGATCCGTTACCGGGCTGCGCACCGAGGCCACCGCCCGGGATACGAGCCCGCCGTTCCCGCGCAGGTAGCGTTCCAGCGCGGCCAGGTCGGTGTCGAACAACAGGGTGCAATGGTGCAGCGTGCGCCCGGCGTGCACACACTGTGCGCTGCCGGACACCTTGTCTCCCCCGACGCCGATGTCGCAGGAGCGCTGCTTGTCCGCCGGAATGCCCAATGCACGCAGCGCCTGCACCAGTGGCTGCACATACCGGTCGTGCGACAGATCCGTCCCCGGCGGCAGCGTCTCAACAAAGCAGAGGTTGAAGTTGCCGGCGTCGTGATACACCGCGCCGCCGCCCGAACAGCGCCGAAACACCGGAACATGATCCCGCCGCAGGGCGGCCGGGTCCGTTTCGGCGTACACGTTCTGATATTTGCCCACGATCACCGCGGGAGCGTTTTGATACAAAAAGAACACCGGCGGCAGCGCCTGCTCCTGCAGCCACTGTTCGGTCGCCAGGTTGACGGCCGCGTCGGTCGTACTGCTGCGCAAAAAAAGCATGTTACGCCTCCCTGTTTCGTGATATTATACCATACTTTCCTCCGCTTGTCCACTTGCAAAAATAATTTCTCCGCGTGCGCGACATTACGCAATGATTTTAAAAAATTGTGCAAACGGTCTTTCCTTTATTGTGTTTATCTTTTATAATGAATATAATGAAAATAAAGGCAAACAGAGCAAAAGGAGACCCGCATGAAACATTCTCTTTCCGCATGGCGCCTGAAAGGCTTCTGGCAGAATGAACTGGCCGGACATCTTTGCCCGGACGCGGCCGCCGGCGTGACCGATTGGATTCCCGCCCGCGTACCGGGCGGCGTGCAGGATGACCTGCTGCGCGCCGGCCTGATCCGGGACCCGATGGTCGACCGGAACAGTCTGGACTGCGAATGGGTCGAAAACAGATGGTGGGTATACCGCACTACGTTCACCCTGCCGCAGGCGGATAACAGGCACCGCTTTCTGGTGCTTGACGGGGTGGATTACCGCGCCACCGTCACGGTAAACGGTCAACCGGCCGCGAACGTGTACGGCATGTACCGCACACATCGCGTACCGATCACCGGCCTTTGCCGGGCCGGTGAAAACGACCTCTGCGTCATTTTGGAAGATGCGCCGCGGGACAATGCCGCCTACGGGTATACGGCCCGCTCCAACCTGCAAAAAAGCCGTTTCAATTACAAATGGGATTTTTGCACCCGGCTGGTCCCTATCGGTTTGTACGACGACGTGTCTCTGCACGAAACGACGCTGGGCTATCTCTCGGCGCGGCGCGTCGTCCCGGTCCAAACGCCGGAAGGCTGGCGGGTGGACGTGGAACTGACCTTCTGCGGGCTGCAGCCCGGCACAGCCCGGCTGCAATGGCAGCTGGACGACGTTGGCGGAGCCCTCTCCTTCACGGTCGTCCCGGGCGAGCAAAGCGTCTGCTTCTCCATCGACGCGGGACTGCGCGACCTTTGGTGGCCGAACGGCCACGGCCGGGCCGCCTTGTATCCGCTGACGGTGCGCATTACCGACGGCGCGTTTGAATGCGACGCCTTTACGCAGCAGGTGGGGTTCCGCACGCTGACGTACCGCCGCACCGAGGGCAGCGGCGATGACGCGCTGCCCTACACCGCCGTCATCAACGGCAAGCCGATCTATCTGAAAGGGGTCAACGTCGTCCCGTTCGACCTGATCTACGGCCGGGTCAGCGATGAGCAATACACCGTCTGGCTGCAAAAGATACAGGCCGCTCACGTCAATACCGTACGCGTATGGGGCGGCGGTCTGATTGAAAAAGAGATCTTTTACGACCTGTGCGACCGGCTGGGCATCCTCGTCTGGCAGGATTTTTGCCAATCCAGTTCCGGCGGCTTTGCCGATTTTCCATCCAAGGATCCGGACTATCTGACGCTGCTGGAGCAAACGGCCCGGAGCGCGGTACGGCAAAAGCGCAACCACGTTTGTCTGACCTACTGGTGCGGCGGCAACGAGTTGACCGACGACCGGTACGACGGCCGGGAACGGCGCCCGGTGGGATATGAGGACGCCAACATCGCCCTGCTGCAGCGGATCGTCCGGCAAGAGGATCCGGGGCGGCTGATGTTGCCCGCCACCGCCTCCGGCCCGCAGGAGCTGTTGGGAGAAAACAACGCCGGCGCACAGCACGACGTGCACGGCCCGTGGATCCACGCGGGCAGGCAACTGCATTACCGGCTGCTCAACAACGCCACCTCCATGCTGCACAGTGAGATGGGCGCTGCCGGCATGTGCTGCCTGCAAAGCCTGCCGACGTTTTTATCCGCCGAACACATCCGGTTGCATGCGCCCGACGCCGCCTGGCGTCACCACGCGTTTTGGGGCGACTACACCGCGTACGAAACGCAATGGCTGGGCCCGTTTGATGACGCACAACTGCCCGAGCGCATCACATGCAGCCAGTTCCTGCAGGCGGAGGGCGTGCGGTATATGATTGAGGCCAACCGCCGCCGGATGTTCCGGAACACCGGCAGCATCGTCTGGCAGTTCAACGAACCGTTCCCCAACGTGATATGCACCAATCTGGTGGATTATGACGGCTGCGAGAAGCCGGCCTATTTCTTTGTGCAAAACAGTTACCGTTCCCTGCTGGTTTCCGCCCGGTACGATTCCTTGACCTATCCGGCCGGGGCGGCGCTAAACTGCGATATCTGGCTGACCAACGAGGATGACACGGCCCCGTATACCGTAACCGGCCGGGTGTGCGATGCGCAGGGCCGCACGTTGCAGACGGCCCGCTTCACCGGAAAGATCGGCGGCAATACCTCCGTCTTCTGCGGCCGGATCAATTGGCAGGCCCCCGCGGCCGGCACCGGCTGTACGCTGGTTTTGGCGGCGGAATGCGGCGCCCGGCGGGCCGGCAACACCTATCTGTTTCTGCTGGAACAGGACGACGGCCGGATGGATCGGGAGATCATCTGCCGCTATATGGCGCAGATAGCTGCCGCGCCGGAACCGTAAAAAACAAAAAGGGACCGTGTCCGGACTCCGGACGCGGTCCCTTTTCATTTTTCTCACGGCTGCATATATCGTTTGGCAAGGCCGAAGAAGGTATACGGGTCCACCACCTCTACCTGCGGCATCGTCTTTTTCAGTTCCTCGGTGATATCCAGCAACGCGGTGGGGTTGACAATCACGGTACGGAAGAAATAAAAGTGCAGCCCCGGGTTGCTCTCGATGGTTTGGCGCAGCACAGCCGCCCCCTGTTCCGCGTCACAGTCACCGCTCAGCGCGGCCCCCGTCAGCCCCAGATAGGTGCCGACAAAAGGCATTGTGCCCTGTACCAGAAAACGGTCCGACACCTGCATGGGCCAGCCGCTCGCCCCGTCGGGCGAAAACCCGGTGTAGACGGAAAGCAGCTGAGCGTCCATCGGCCGGATACCGTTGTGCACAAAGCCGGTGATGCTCAGATCAAACGGTTGATAAAAAGCCTTGTTCCATCGGATCCACGCCTGTGTGGCGTCCGGCAGGCCGGACCACGCGGCGCGGCCCGCCTGCGTCAATTGAGAGGGATACAGATATCCGGCCCCTGAATCGCCGCCGATAAAATAATCCTGCTCCGACGCGTACAAACGCATATAATCAAACACGACGGGGATGCGGCGGCTCAGGTTGGGGTTGAGCGCCCAGGCCAGCGGCAGCTGCCCGCGGGACGAATCTTTATAAAACGCCGCCGAACGGTTGGTCAGCCACGCGGCGCCGTCATAATCCCCCATGTGGTACAGGATATAGATCTTATCCGGATCATACGCAGGCAGCTGTGCCGGCTTGTTGCGGTTGGGGTATTGCTCCCGCAGCGGATGCTGCGTATAGATGGAACAGTTGAACAGGGAGAAAAACGGGGCGCAGTCGCCGTCGATCACGCAGTTATAGCTGGAAAACAACTGCCCGGCAGTGTACTCGCCGACCCAGTTGCCGGCCTGATTGAGCTCCTCCGTACGATACCGGAAATCCGGCGCGACGATAGCCAGATGATCGATCCCGTATTTGAAGGTTCCCTCGGGCAAACTGATCACCTGCGTGAAGGTGTCCCCGCCGTGCTTTTGATAGGTGCGGCGCAGAAGTTCGCACAAAGTGCGGTAGTCGGTCCCCGGCTGCTGGCCGGGATCGTCCGGCGGGCTTTCCTGTTCAAAGACCATCAGGTCAAAGAAGAATGCTTTGTGCATGATCAGAAAATCGGCGTCCGGCAGCTGCGTCCCGGCCGCGCCGTAATGCTGCATCGGTCCGGCCAGGCCTTCGCGGAAGGCATAGGCGGCGTCCACCAGGCAGCCCAGGTATTCGAACCCGCACCGGTCGATGTATTTTTCCATAGCCCAGACGTAGACGTCGTTTTTGGCCGATCCGGTGGAGGCGCGGTCTGTCTGCCAGACGGTGCCGCTGCCGGTAAACTTGCCGCACAGGTCGATCCTGACCTCGGCGCCCTGTTTTGTCAGCCATGTATATACGCTGTTTTCGGCCGCGTCATACCGTACGGGATAATATCCGTCCACCCCGCAGGCGGTAAAGGCGGCGTTGGCGGTGGCGGGCACCTGTTCATCCCAGACGATCAGCCCGGCACGCACGATCTCGTCCCGGAAGATTTCCAAAAACTCCTCGGAAGAACGGATTTGCTGCTCCTTATATCCGTACAGAACATCCTCGGGCGTGCGCCGCATATAGTCGAAGAAAAAACCGGCGGAACGCGATTGCCCCTGCGGATACGCGCGGTCATCATTGATGAACAGCGTCGGCCGCCCGGCGTTAAGCCGACCCTGCAGCGATACCGCCAGCTTGATGATGTCGTAATGATACCGCAAATCCTGCATGCGCGGCTCCCGGATCCATTCCGCATACGGAATGGTATAGATCACGCCTTTTTCCCCGCTGTCCGCCTCCGGACCCGGCTGCACAGCCGGCAGCGACGCCCCGCTTGCCGGATCCGATGACGGAGCGGAAGAAGACGGCGCCGCGGGAGACGGTGCACATGCCGTGATCCCCAAAAGGATAGCGCTCATACTCATCATTGTCACCCAGCCCTTTATTTTTATCCGGACAGACATCCGATCACTCCTCTTTTGCCGGCGCCGCTAACGGCCGTACCGAGTCGCGCTCCACCAGCTGTATATCCATCTGCACAAATACGGTGGCCTTATGCGGATCCTGTATCTGTGCCAGCAGCATCCGCACCGCTTCCTGCGCCATTTCGGCCGTGGGAATGCGGATGGTGGTCAGTGCCGGCGTGATCCGTTCACATTGTGCTACGTTGTCAAAGCCCACCACGGAAAGATCGTCCGGCACGGTCTTGCCACAGGCGGCCAGCGCCCGATACAGCGCAAAGGCGATCCGGTCGTTGGCACAGACGGCGGCGGTCGGCTTCGGCGCGCACGTCAGCAGCGCCTGCAGCCGCTGCACGCGGATCTCAACAGCGCCGGTCATACTCATGGCGACGGCGTCCTGCGCAGACGTCAGACAGCCGTTTTTCCCGGCTACCGCGTCCCGGCAGCCTTCATACCGCAGCCGCACGTCGTCGGAAAAATCCCTGTCCCCCAAAAAGAGGATCCGGGTATGGCCCTGCCGCAGCAGATAGTCCGCTGCTTCGAACCCGCCCATATAGTTGTTGACGGTGATCCGGTTGGCCCGGATCCGCTGCGTCATAGTGCCGAAAAACACCGCCGGGAATCCGCTGTACGCAATCTCGGCGATCTTTTCCCGGTCGACCATACCGAACACCAGCACGCCGTTGGGGCGCAGCCGCTTGATCTGCGGCAAAAGCGCCGCCTGCGGCCGCGCGATCAGAAAATGGACCGACACGTTCCGGCGGTAAAACGCCTGCTCAATCTCGCAGATCACCGTGCGGAAAAGCAACTCGTCCCTCAGATTTTCCGGCGTAACCACCACGCTGACCGAGCATTGCGTCTGTCGGGCCGGCACGCCCGCATCCGTCGGTTGGAAAGCATACCCCACTTCCAGCGCATGCAGGCGCACTTTGGTCTTGACCGCCTCACTGATGCTGTAATGATCCCGCAGCGCCCGGGAAACGGTAGACGGAGAATACCCCAGCTGCCTGGCCAGATCCTTGATCGTGATCTTACGGGTTTGCACGGTGCTCTCCACCGTCCTTTCCGTATGATTTTCTCGCAGGAGCCTGTCTGCCTTTATGCTTTTTTGCGGCGGACGATGAATACGACGGCCGCGATGATCACCGCCGCGGCCGCCGCCGCGATCCCCGCGATCAGGCCGACCGGCAGCCCGTTCTGCGACCCGGGCTCCGGCGAGGCGCTCGCCGTATCCCCGGCCGGGCCCGCCCCCTCCTGATACCCGAGCAGATATGCGTCGCGGATCACCAGCGGCTCGAGGGTCGTGCCGTCGGTACGCTGGATCTTCATAGATACGATGATGGCGATGCCGTTTTCTCCGTGCAGGTTTTCCGGCACGCTGTCCACCGCATATTTCAGCGGGAAGCGGTTGACGCCGTGCAGGGAGTTGGCGCCGATCTCCTCCGGAACGGCGTCAAACAGCGCCGAGCTGCCGGCGATTCCCTCCCAATACGGGTAGATCCTCACGCGCGGACCTTCGTCTTTCCGCCCGTCGTTGCCGATATCGAGCACCAGATACGGCGTTTGTGAAAGCTGCTCGTACGGAACGACCCAGGCGATGTTGATCAGGCCCTCCTGAAAGCCTTCGGCACGCTGCAGGGTAATGCCTTTGTCAGCAGGCGTCACCTGCACGTTGGGCTTGCCGTCTTCGCCCGTGCTCAGCAGAAAACCGTAGCCGTGCTCATCCACCTGGTCGGCGGCATATCCCTGCAGCTGATAGCGGATCTCCCGGGAAGGATCCAACTGCGGCACAGCCGGCTGCGTCGGCTTTTGATATACGGCGCCCGTTTCATCGGTATTGGAAAAATACATATATTCCAACTGGCCGGGGTCGCCCGGCAGGTCGGTGCTTTCACTCACGCCGACCGCCACGTAG
This sequence comes from Clostridia bacterium, assembly GCA_017518415.1. Classification (GTDB taxonomy): domain Bacteria; phylum Bacillota; class Clostridia; order Oscillospirales; family Acutalibacteraceae; genus RGIG6098. The sequence continues at coordinate 4,113 of JAFWVC010000119.1, read as the reverse complement.
ACCCAGCCGGTATTGGGCGCGGGATGAGATGCGAGCAACTTCGCGACGTTGACCGTCTGTTCACCGGCAGCCAGCTCCAGCGAGATTTCCGGCGCGTTCTGGGTCACCCAATACGCTTCCCGCCGGGTCACGCGGATATATCTGACGCTCTGCTCCCCCATTTTGAAATGTAAAAAAGGCAATTGCTGCAGAAAGGAATCCTGAAAAGCGTACAGTACCTGACTGGCGCCCTCCACGGCAAAACCCTGCTCCCCATAGGGCCGGATTGTCAGCGTGGGGCTGATCATATAATATTTACCGTTGTTGGGCGACTCCGCCTGTTCCTGCCATTGTGTAGCGGAAAAATACACTTTTTTCGCCTCGTCCGCACAGGCGGCAAAGGAGAAACTGCCCAGCACGATGCCGATCATACCGATCAGCGCTATGGCTTTCCACACTTTTTTCATATCAGCACGCTCCCTTTCATTTGGTTTCTGCCTTTTTATTATACCAAATATTTTGTTTTTGTACCACCCAAAATCACGCAAAAGGAACCCGGTTTTACGCAATCGGCAAAAAATACGGTTGGCAGGCTGTTTCCCGGCAAAAAAACAAATATTTTTTCAAAAACCTATTGACAAACGGTCGGCGACCGTTTATAATCCAAGTGTACTATCACAAATAGTACACTTGGGAAAGGAGGGACTTTATGATACAGATCGACGCTTTTTCCCGTGTGCCGGTTTATGAGCAGATCATCCGGCAGACCGAGCGCCTGATCCTCAACGGCCTGCTTGCGCCGGAGGACCAGATGCCGTCGGTGCGCAGCCTGTCCCTTGATCTGTCCATCAACCCGAACACCATTCAAAAAGCATACAGCGATCTCATGGCGCGCGGCGTACTGCTTGCGGTGCCGGGCAAAGGCTGTTTTGTCTCCCCTCAGGCGCCGGCATTGTTGCGCAGCCGCAAACGCAGCGAGTTGGAGGCGCTGACCCACATGGTCGCCGAATGGAAACAAGCCGGCGTGACCCTGGAAGAAATCGAGCAATGCGTACGGGACGCCTATCATGCCCCGTTTGACAAAAAGGAGGATACCTTATGATCAAGACCACCGATCTGCACAAAACCTTCGACGGGTTTGTCGCACTGAACCAAATCAACTGCGAGATACCCGGCGGCTGTATTTACGGGATGGTCGGTTCCAACGGAGCCGGTAAATCCACCTTCCTGCGCACCATCACCGGCGTGTACCGGCCGGACAGCGGCAGCGTTCTGCTGGACGACGAGCCGGTATACGAGAACCCCTCCGCCAAGGCGAAGATCGCCTTCGTGCCGGATGAGCTGTTCTTTTTGCCGGGTGCGAATATGAACCGCATGGCGCTTCAATACGCCGCCATATACCGCACCTTTGACCGGGGACGGTTCGAGTACCTGACCACCTCCTTCGGCCTGGACCCGAAGCGGGCGCTGAACACCTTCTCCAAAGGCATGCGCCGGCAGGCGGCGATCATCCTGGCCATTTCCTGCCGGCCGCAGTACCTGTTCTTTGACGAGACCTTTGACGGGCTGGACCCGGTGATGCGCAAGCTGGTCAAGAGCCTGATCTGCGACGATGTGCTGGAACGCGGCGCGACCGCCATCATCACCTCCCACTCGCTGCGGGAGCTGGAAGACATCTGCGACCAGCTGGCCCTGCTGCACCAGGGCGGCATGATCCTGCAAAGCGACGTGCAGCACCTGAAGACCTCGCTGTTCAAAATCCAGGCCGCCTTCCACCAGCCGCTGGACGAGAAGAGGCTGGACGGCATCGATCTGCTGCATTTCGGCCGCAGCGGCTCGGTCGTCAGCCTGATCGCGCGCGGCGACAAGAGCGAGGCGATCGCCCGGCTGCAGGCCATGAACCCGATCCTGCTGGACGTGCTGCCCCTGTCGCTGGAAGAAGTATTCACCTATGAAATGGAAGCGCTCGGCTATTCCTTTGCCGGCGTGGCGGGAGGGCTCAAATAATGAAAAAACAACTGTTTGATTTTCGCCTGTACCGGGAACACCTGCGTCAACTGCGCGTGATCGGCATCATCGGCGTCATTCTGTTTTCTCTGTTCGGCATCATCTCCGTTATCAGCTCCGGCAGCCTGCCGCCGTTCTACGACGTTACCAATCTGTCGCCGGAGAGCCTCTCGCTGCTGAAAATGCTGCCGTGGCCGCTGTACTTCTGCATCTTCGCCCCGCTGATCACGCTGTTTGCGTTTTCCTTCCTGAACAAGCGGGCCACGAGTGATTTTTACCATTCCATCCCGCAGACGCGCACCTGCCTGTTTTTTGCCGTGTTTGCCGCCGCCCTGACGTGGGTCACGGTCACGCTGCTGGGCAGCGCGCTGGCGGCGTCGGTCACCACCCTCTTTTTCCCGCGCACGCTGCTGCTGCACACGTCATCGATCCCGGTCATACTGTTCACGATCTGGACCGGCTGCCTGTTTGTGATGGCCGCCGTGGCGCTGGCCATGTCCATTACGGGTTCTTTCTTCTCCAACGTTCCGGTGGCGCTGATGATCATCTTCGTGCCGCGGATGGTGACCGGTATGTTTTCCTCCGCAATCGCGGAGGCGCTGCCGATCCTTTCCTCCGGGCACCTGATCCCGTGGCTGCCGTCGTTTGAAAACACCTCCACCGCCGTGGTGATGCGGATCTTCACCGATTTCGACTTTTCCACCAGCAGCTACCTGAGCTGGACCAACGGCGTGTATACCCTGATGGTCTCCCTGCTGCTGCTGGCCGCCGGCCTGTGGCTGTTCCGCAAGCGCCGCAGCGAAATGGCCGGCGCCGCCGCCCCGAACCGGATCCTGCAAACGATATACCGGCTGGTCCTGTGCGGCACGCCGTGCATCCTGGTCTGCTGCCACATCTTTACGCACGTCATACACGGCAGAGGATTGGACGTCATCTCCATCGTGGCGGCGTACCTGGTCATCCTGGTCGTGTACTTCCTGTATGAACTGATTACCACGCGCAAGGTGCGCAACCTGCTGCGGGCCATCCCTGCGCTGGGTTTTCTGGTGCTGATCAACGTAGGGGCGCTGCTCGGCCTGCGCCTGATGTACAACCGCGCCCTGGCCTTCGAGCCGGCCGCCGAAGAGATCAGCTCGGTCCGCATCGTCAACGAAAACCCCGACGATTACTTTGCCGCCCGCTGCTCTGCCATCTCGTTTGACGACGAAGCGCTGCGTCAGATGGTCGCCCGGCGGCTGCAGGCCACCAACGACATCTTCCGCCGGCAAAGCGGAGAAAACGCCGTCAGCGAATATTACTCGTCTGTATACAATCAGGGGCAGACGGCCCAGACGGTCGCCATCCGCTGCGGAATCAACTCGTACTACCGCACCATTCTGCTGACCCAGGATGACGTCCAGCTGCTGACGGACTGCGTAGCGCGCTCGGAGGAATATCATTCCCTGTACACCGATCTGCCGGAAAAGGTGGATTACATCGATTGTTCAAATAACAATTACATCATCCGGTCGGATCTGCAGCAGGTGTACCAAGCCATGCGGCAGGAGGTCAAAAACGTTCCCTTTGAGACCTGGTACAATCTGCTCAACGGCAAATATTATAATCCGGAAAAGACGATTGACCGGCTGTTGGTCCGCACGACGGTCGACGGCGTACTGTACCGGCTGGAGCTGCCCGTCATCCTTGATATGCCGCAAACGGCGACGTTGTTCGTCGAACAGATGCTCAATCCGGAGCTGCAGGAATCTCTGCTGCAGGATTTGCAGCGGCTGATCGACGTCGATTACACCGAAACCGAAACCGATATCTACTTTTCCTATTTCCCGACCGACGACCCGAACGGCTACAGCGGCAGCTACAGCGGATTCCGTCCCGACCGGGCCCGTATCGAAAAGTTGATCTCTTATCTGAGAGAAAAAAGTGAAAAAAAGGTCGATATCGGCCGATTGCATCTTGTATTTGTGAACGTTCGCAGTTATAATTATGATAAGAACGATTTCCTGATTTCGGATTACTGGAACGTACCGTTCCTGCTGTCCGACGGCACCACGTATGAGGATTACGTCTTTGACCGGCAGGAATGATTCAATGCCCGGATCTTGGGGGAATGTTTACTTGATAAAACGG